>NZ_JBKGXT010000009.1:0-220010 GCF_046546495.1 Pseudonocardia nantongensis
CGGGGGGGGTGGGGGGGGGCCGGGTGCTGCGCGGCCCACGCCCCGAGACCCGCCCGGCGACCCGCCACGTGAGCGACGCCGAGCGCCGGGCCCGGCTGGTGACCCGGCACCGGCTCACCCCGCAGACCCGCACCGACGACGTCGTCACGATCACCGACGACCTGGTCGCGCTGCACTCCACCGACCCGGTCACCGTGTACCTCTCAGCCGCGGCCCGGATGGCCGCCCCCGCGCTCGCGCCCGTCTCGGACGCGCTCTACCAGACCCGCAGGTTGCTGCGGCACCACGCGATGCGCCGCACGCTGTGGGTGTTCGGCCACGAGCACGCCCGGCTCGCCCACCACGCGGCGACGGCGGACGTCGCCGCGGTGCAGCACCGCAACCTGATGGGTTACCTCGCCGCGGCCGGGGTCGCCGACCCGCCGGCCTGGTACGCCGACGCCGCCGCGCAGGTCCTCGACGTGCTGTCGGCCGGTGGCCCGAGGACCGCCCGCGAGGTCGGGGCGGCCCTGCCCGGGATCGCCGGGCTCGAGCTCCCGATCCAGGGCGGCAGCTTCCCGGCGCACTCGCGGGTGCTGCTGATGCTCGGGTTCGAGGGCCGGGTACTGCGGGCCCGGCCGACCGGAACCTGGATCAACGGCCAGTACCGGTGGAGCGCCGCCGACGACTGGGTGCCCGGCGGGATCGGTGCCCCGCTCGAGCGGCGCCCGGCCGCGGCCGGGCTGGCCCGCGCCTACCTGCGGACGTTCGGCCCGGCCACCCGGGACGATCTCAAGTGGTGGGCCGGATGGACGGTCGCGACGACGATGGCCGCGCTCGCCGACGTCGAGGCCGTCGAGGTGTCGCTGGACGGTGGCTGCACCGGCTTCCTGCTGCCCGACGACCTCGATCCGGTGCCCGACCCCGGCCCGTCGGTGGCGCTGCTGCCCGGCCTGGACCCGACGACGATGGGCTGGAAGGCCCGCGGCCACCACCTGGCGCCCGACGACGCGCCGCGGCTGTTCGACCGCAACGGCAACGGCGGCCCGGCGATCTGGGTGAACGGCCGGATCGCCGGCACGTGGGTGCAGCGGAAGGACGGTGCGATCGCGACCCGGCTGTTCACCGACGTCGGGCGGGCGGCCCGCGCGGCGATCGAGGAGGCCGCCGCACGACACCACGCGCTGCTCGGTGACGTCCGGTTCAACGTCCGCTATCCCGCCCCCGTCCAGCGCGAGCTCCTCGCGGGCTGACCCGTCGCCCGTGCGTGCCGCCTACGGTGACGGATCCGGCGGTGTGCACCACGCCCATCTCGCCCCTCGCTCGCCGTCGACGGTGATCGGCCCCCGGTGTCTACCCGCTCCGCCCACCGGACGGCCAGGCTCCGGCCGCTCCTTCGGCGCGCGTTCAGCTCAGGTCGAGACCCAGGTCCAGGGCGATGACCGAGTGGGTCAGACCACCGACGGCGAGGAAGTCGACACCGGTCGCGGCGTAGTCGCGGGCGTTCGCCAGGGCGAGGCCGCCGGAAGACTCCAGCAGCGTCCGGTGACCGCTCGACGCGGCGGCGTCCCGGCGGCGGACGGCCTCCGCCGTCCCGGCGACGGAGAAGTTGTCCAGCAGCACCAGATCCGCGGCCAGGCCGAGGACCTCGTCGAGCTGGTCGAGCGAGTCGACCTCCACCTCGCACGGCAGCCCCGGGACGGCGGCTCGGGCCGCGGCGAGGGCCGCCGGCACGGAACCGGCCGCGGCGACGTGATTGTCCTTGATCAGTACGGCGTCACCGAGGCCGAGCCGGTGGTTGGTGCCACCGCCGCAGCGGACGGCGTACTTCTCCAGCAGCCGCAGGCCCGGGAGCGTCTTGCGGGTGTCCCGGATGCGCGCCCCGGTACCGTCGACGGCGTCGGCCCAGGCCCGGGTCGCGGTCGCGGTCCCGGACAGGTGGCACAGCAGGTTCAGCGCGGTGCGCTCGGCGGTCAGCAGCCCGCGGACGGGCGCGCGCACCACCAGGGCGGGCTCGCCCGCGGTGAGCCGGTCGCCGTCGGAGCGTGCGGACAGCACCTCGTAACCGGCCGCCGGACCGGGCGAGCCCGCGCCGCGACCGCCGACCACCACGTCGAGCACGGCGAGTGCCGCGGGCAGCCCGGCGAGCACCCCGCCCGCCCGCGGGGTGAAGGCCGCGACCGCGACGGCGTCGGCGGGCACGGTGGCCGCGGTCGTCGCGTCCGGGCCGTAGCGCAGGTCCTCCTCCAGCGCCGTCCGGACCACCCGGTCCAGGTCGTCCGGGTCCGGCACCCCGATCTCGCAGGCCCCGCCGACACCGGCGGCGACGGTGCCGGTCATGCCGCGCCCACCAGGGCGTCGGCGACGACGACCGGGCGGCCGTCCCCGTCCAGGCGCACCGGCAGCGACGCCCGCTGGTGCACGTCGTCGCGCTCCGGGAAGTCGGTACGCACGTGGCAACCGCGGGTCTCCCGGCGGGTCCCGGCCGCGGCCAGCACCGCCTGCGCGAGCAGGGTCAGCGCGGCGTCCTCCACCCCGTCCCGGTCGAGGGGCACGGCGGGGGCGGTCGCGGCGTCGATCGCGTCCGAGGCGTTCGCCAGGCCGGTGACGTCCCGGCCGATCCCGGCACACGTCGTCATCGCCCGCTGCACGACCGGCCGGGGCGCGACCGGCAGCGCCGGCGCCGGTTCGAGCGGAGCCGACAGCGAGGTCAGGGCGAGGTCGTCGAGCACCGCGCGGACCGCCCGCTCGCCGACGACCAGTCCCTCCAGCAGCGAGTTCGACGCCAGCCGGTTCGCCCCGTGCAGCCCGGTCCGGGCGACCTCACCCGCGGCGTAGAGCCCGGGGACCCCGGTCCGGCCGTCGGCGCCGGCGACGACGCCGCCGCAGGCGTAGTGCGCGGCCGGCGTCACCGGGATCGGGTCGGTCACCGGGTCGATCCCGGCGGCGCGGCAGGACGCGTGCACGGTCGGGAACCGGGCCGCGAACCCGGGCAGCGCGCTCGCGTCCAGGTACACGCAGTCCGCGCCGGTCTCGGTCATCCGGCGGGTGATCGCGGCCGCGACGACGTCCCGCGGGGCCAGGTCGGCCCGCGGGTGCACCCCGGCCATGAACGCGTGCCCGGCCCGGTCGCGCAGGATCGCACCCTCCCCCCGCACCGCCTCGGTCACCAGCGGGCGCCTGCCCACGGCGGGGCCGGTGTACAGCACCGTGGGGTGGAACTGCACGAACTCCAGGTCCGACGCCGTCGCCCCGGCCCGCAGGGCGAGCGCGACACCATCCCCGGTGGCGGTCGACGGGTTGGTCGTGGACGCGTAGAGCTGCCCGTACCCGCCGGTGGCCAGCAGCACCGCGGGCGCGCGCAGGATCCCGGCGCGGCCGTCGGCGTCGAGTACCGAGAGCCCGACCACCCGGCCGGTGACGTCGCGCAGCGCGTCCAGCGCCACGTGCCCGTCCAGCACGGTGAGCTGCGCCGAGCGGGCCGCGGTGACCAGCGCGCGCTCGATCTCGGCACCGGTGGCGTCGCCGCCGGCGTGCACCACCCGCAGCGCCGAGTGGCCGCCCTCCCGGGTCCGGTCCAGCCGGGGACCGTGCCCGGCGTCGAACAGCGCTCCGCGCTCGCGGAGCCGGTGGACCGCGTCCGGGCCGCCCCGGACGACCGCCTCGACCGCGGCGTCGTCGTTCAGCCCGCCGCCGGCGTCGAGCGTGTCGGTGACGTGCGCGGCGAGCGAGTCGCCTGCGACGTCGCCGAGGACCACGGCGACCCCGCCCTGGGCCCAGCGGGTGGAGCCCTCACCGATCCCGTCCTTGGTGACGACGACCGTGCGCAACCCGGCCGCGACGGCGTCCAGCGCCGCGGTCAGCCCGGCCACCCCGGACCCGACGACGACCAGGTCGGCACCGGCTTCCCAGGTGGTCACTCGCCGCTCCCCGGGTTGCCGATCTCGATCATCCGCTGCACCGCGGCCCGGCCGCGGGCGGCGAGCTCGGGGGCCACGTGCACCTCGTCGGTACCGTCGCGCACCGATCGGAGCAGCGCGTCGGCGGTGATCATCTTCATGTAGCTGCACGACGCGCGGTCGTTCACCGCCCGGAACTCGATCTCCGGAGCGGCCCGGCGGAGCTGGTGCAGCATCCCGACCTCGGTCGCGACCAGCACCTCCTTCGCGCCGGTGGCCCGCGCGGCGTCGATCATCCCGCCGGTGGAGAGGATCTTGACCTGGCTCTCCGGCACCGCGCCGGTGCCGGCCAGGTAGAGCGCCGAGGTCGCGCAGCCGCACTCCGGGTGCACGAACAGGTCGGCATCCGGGTGCGCCGTCGCCTGGTCGGCGAGCTGCCGGCCGTTGATCCCGGCGTGCACGTGGCACTCCCCCGCCCAGACGTGCATGTCCGCCCGGTCGAGCACCCGGCGCACGTGCGCGCCGAGGAACTGGTCGGGCAGGAAGAGCACCTCGCGCTCGCGCGGGACGGACGCGACGACCTCGACCGCATTCGACGAGGTGCAGCAGACGTCGGTCTCTGCCTTCACCGCGGCCGTGGTGTTCACGTACGACACGACCACGGCACCGGGGTGCTCGGCCTTCCACTCCCGCAGCTGCTCGGCGGTGATCGAGTCGGCGAGCGAGCAGCCGGCCCGGGCGTCCGGGATCAGCACCGTCTTCTGCGGGGCGAGGATCTTCGCGGTCTCGGCCATGAAGTGCACGCCGCAGAACACGATCGTCTCGGCGTCGGACTCGGCCGCGATCCGGGACAGCGCCAGCGAGTCCCCCACGTGGTCGGCCACGTCCTGGATCTCGGGCAGCTGGTAGTTGTGCGCCAGCACGACGGCGTCGCGCCTGCGGGCAAGGGCACGCACCTCCTCGGCCCATGCGGGGCCGGGGTCGGCCGCCTCCGGCGCCCCGGCCGGGGCGGTGCTCACGGTGCTCACGCTCATCGTCGTCCTCCCGAAGGCGTCCTCTAGTTTTCGCCTAGTGAGCGGAAACTGGTCGGATCGTAGCAGCCGGGACACCCCGGAGACACCGCCCGAGTGACCCGGGCCTCACCTGCCCGCAACCCGCCGGAAACCCGGGAGCGACGCAGCATCGCCGGCAGGACACGCTCGGCGGCCGTGGTGCCCGTCACACCGACCCCATGTCACGGACGGGAGGGCAGCGTGCGTCTGGTGCTCGTCAGCAGGTCGACAACAGCGACGAGAAGGACACGGCGATGAACACACAGCACCAGATCGGCACGGAAGACCCGCATCGCGTCCTGGTCCTGGGGGCGGGGTTCGCGGGCATGGCGGCGGCCATCCAGCTCGCCGCCCGGGTCAAGGGCCGCGAGGACGTGCGGGTGACCCTGGTCAACCCGCAGGAGCGGTTCACCGAGCGGCTGCGGCTGCACATGACCGCCACCGGGCAGCCCACCGCGGAGATGAGCATCCCGGAGCTGCTGGAGGGCACGGGCGCGCGGTTCCAGCGCGGTTGGGTGACGGCGGTGGACGCGGACGCGAGGACGGTCCGGATCGACGACGACCGGGTGCTGCACTACGACACGCTGGTCTACGCGGTGGGCAGCGTGGCCGACACGGCGGCGGTGCCCGGTGTCGAGGACTCCGCCTACACCCTGAACAGCGTCCGGGACGCCGAGCTGCTGGCCGACCGGCTGGCTCGGCTCGGCCGCGGCACGGTGGTGGTCGCCGGCAGCGGGCTGACCGGAGTCGAGTCGGCCGCGGAGATCGCCGAGCGCCACCCGGGGCTGGACGTCGTGCTGGTGGGCCGGCAGGAGCCCGGCGCCGCCATGAACCCGAAGCCCAGGGCCTATCTCCGGTCCGCGCTCGAGCGCCTGGGGGTCCGGGTGCGCAGCGGGGTCGAGGTCCTGAAGGTGCTGCCCGACGCTGTCGAGCTGGCCGGTGGGGAGAGCATCGCCGCCGACGTCGTCCTCTGGACGAGTGGCACCCGGGTGTCGCAGCTGGCGGCCGCCGCCGGACTGGCCGTCGACGGGCGCGGCCGTATCCTCACCGGCACCGCGCTGCGGTCGGTGTCGCACCCCGACGTGTACGCCGTGGGCGACGCGGCCGCGGTCCGCCAGGGCTACGGCGTCATGCACGGCACCTGCCAGGGCGGGATGCCGACCGGCGTGCACGCCGCGGTCTCGATCGTCCGTGCACTGAAGGGCAAGCAGCCCAAGCCGTTCCGTTTCGGCTACTACCACACGCCGGTGAGCCTCGGACGCGACGACGGGGTCGTGCAGTTCACCCACCCCGACGACAGCCCCCGGCGGATGTATCTGACCGGCCGGACGGCTGCCAGGTACAAGGAGGCGGTGACCGCCGCACCCTGGCCGACCTACGGCCGCATGAAGAAGATGCCCGCCTCGGGCGCGTTCTGGCCCCGCGGCGGCCGTTTCACCCGGGTCCGGGAGACGCTGTGACCCACCCGGACCCGGACCTCGACCAGCAGGCCTTCACCACGCATCGAAACCTGATGTTCTCGGTGGCCTACCGCGTCCTCGGCAGCGCGACCGATGCCGAGGACGCGGTCCAGGACGCGTGGATCAAGTGGTCGGCCGCCGATCGCTCGCAGGTGGCCGACCCCAAGGCGTACCTGGCGCGGATCGTGTCGAACCTGGCCATGGAACGGCTGCGCTCCACCCGGCACCAGCGCGAGACCTATGTGGGGCCGTGGCTTCCCGAGCCCATCCTCACCAGCGGCGACACCGCCGACGACGTCATGAACGCCGAGTCGGTGTCGATGGCGATGCTGGTGGTGCTGGAGACACTGAGTCCGCTCGAGCGCGCGGTGTTCGTGCTGAAGGAGGTCTTCGCCTTCAGCCACGCCGAGATCGCGACGGCGGTGGAGCGCTCCGAGGCCGCGGTGCGCCAAGCCGCGCACCGCGCCCGCGAGCACGTGCAGGCCCGGCGGCCGCGCTTCACCGCCGACCGGTCGCGGCAGCGCGAGGCGGCCGAGCAGTTCTTCGCCGCCTCGACCGGGGGCGACATCAACACCCTGATGGAGCTGTTGTCCCCGGACGTCACCTTGTGGACCGACGGTGGCGGCAAGGTCCGGCAGGCGCTGCGTCCGGTCGTGGGCGCCTCCGCGGTGGCGTCCTGGTTCGCGGCCATCGGGACCGTCACGTACCAGGGTGTCGCGCCTGCCGACATGAACGCCGAACTCGTGGAGATCAACGGTGGCCCGGGTGTGGTGTTCAGCGGCCCGGACCGCGTCATCGCCACGGTCACCGTCGTCGTCGACGGCAACGGCCGTATCGCCGCCGTTCACAACATCGCCAACCCGGACAAGCTCCAGGCCATCGCCGACGGCACCACGCACGACGTCAGCACGCGCTGAGTCAGATCGTTCACGGCCACGTCTCCGGTGACCGGGACCTCACCCGAAGGACACCCCGCCGTCACGTGCCCGCGGTCCGGCGGCGGGGTCCTAGGCTGTGCGTCCGTGACCTCCCCACCCGTGCTGCACGAGGTGCTCGCCGCCGTGCTGGGCATCCGGGACGGCCGGCTGCGGGTGCTGCTGTGGCAGCGGGCCCTGGATCCGGAGGCCGGCCGGTGGGCGCTGCCGGGTGGGCGGCTGGCCGCCGACGAGGACGTCGAGACCTCGGTGCGCCGCCAGCTCGCGGAGAAGGTGGACGTCCGCGGGGTCGCGCACGTCGAGCAGCTGTCGGTGTTCTCCGATCCCGGCCGCACCCCGGGCCCCCGGACGATCGCGACCGCGTTCCTCGGCCTGGTCCCCTCGGACGCCGACCCGGAGCTCCCCCCGGACACCGCGTGGCAGGCGGTGGACGCGCTGCCGGAGACGGCGTTCGACCACGCCGCGATCGCCGGGTCGGCGCGCGGGCGGCTGCGCGCGAAGCTGTCCTACACCAACCTCGGGTTCGCGCTGGCCCCGTCCGAGTTCACGATCTCCGCGCTGCGCGAGCACTACGTCGCCGCGCTCGGGCACCCGGTGTCGGCGACCAACCTGCAGCGGGTGCTGACCCGCCGCGGCCTGCTGGCCCCGACCGGGGAGGTCGCGCCGTCCGGCCGGTCCGGCGGCCGGCCGGCGGCGGTGTTCCGGTTCACCGACCGCGCGCTGCGGGTCACCGACGCGTTCGCGGTGCTCCGCCCCCCGGGACGTTCCGGGCCGGACCCCACCGTGTGGCCGGGCACTGCGCCGGACGCCGTACTACCGTGATCCGGTGACCGCGACGCTCCCGCTGTTCCCGCTGGGGACGGTGCTGATGCCGGGCGCGGCGCTCCCCCTGCACATCTTCGAGCCGCGCTACCGGCGGCTCACCGTCGACCTGATCGACGGGTCGGTCCCGGACAAGGAGTTCGGCGTCGTCGCGCTGCGGGAGGGGCACTCTCCCGACCGCACCGGCGCAGACGGCATGCACGCGGTCGGCTGCACCGCCGTGGTGCTCGACGCGCGCCGGCTGCCGGACGGCCGCTACGACATCGTGACCCGCGGCGCCCGCCGGTTCCGGCTGCTGGGCCTGGCGGACTCCGCGGCGCCGTACCTGTGCGGGCGGGTCGAGTTCCTGCCGGACGCCATGCCCGCCGGGGACACCGATCCGCGGCTGATCGCGATGCTGGAGCGGGCCGCCAGGGAGGCGCACCGCGAGTACTGCCGGATCGCCTGGCGGTCCGACGACTGGTCCGAGCCGGATGCCGACACGCCGACCACCGAGCTCGCGCACCTGCTGGCCGGGGACTGCCTGCTCCCGCTGAACGACCGCCAGGAGCTGCTCGAACAGACCTCGTCGGTGCAGCGGTTGCGGGAGATCCGCCGGCTGCTGGCCCGCGAGACCGGGCTGCTGCACCGGCTGCGCGCGGTCCCGGCCCCGCTCGGCACGTTCCCGGACGAGCACAGCGTCAACTGATCGCACGGTGTCAACTGATGGCACGGTGTCAACTGATGGCACGGTGTCAACTGATCCGGGCGGCTACAGGGCCAGCTCCGGGCCGGTCCACCGCGCCCGCAGCCACCGGTCGTGCGTGGTGACGACGACCGTGCCCGGCGCCGTGCCGAGGGCCTCCTCCAGCTCGCCGGTCAGCCGCAGCGACACGTGGTTGGTCGGCTCGTCGAGCAGCAGCAGGTCCGGGGCGTCGGCGACGGCGACGGCCAGCGCGAGCCGCCGCCGCTGGCCCAGCGACAGGTCGCCGACGGCCGTGGCGTGCTCGCGCGGGTGCAGCAGGCCGAGCTCGCCCAGCGGGACCCGCTCGGCGAGATCGGCACCCAGCGACGCCGCGTAGGCGTCCCGGGCGGTGCGGTCGGGCGGGCCGACGTCCGGGTCCTGGGCGAGCAGCCCGACCCGCCGGGCCCGGACGTCGACGGTGCCCGAGTCGGCGGCGAGGTCGGCGTGCAGGACCGCGAGCAGTGTCGACTTCCCGGACCCGTTCGGTCCGGTGACCAGCAGCTTCTCCCCCACCGGCAGGTCCAGGAGATCGAGCCGCAGCCGCCCGGCCACCCGCAGGTCCCGGATCTGCACCGCGAGGCCGGCGCCGGCCTCGATCCCGATGCCGGTGAGCCGGCCGGCGAACCGCAGCGGCCGCGGCGGCTTCGGCAGGGCGTCGCGCTCGGCGACCGCCAGCCGCCGGGACGCGTCGTGCACCCGCCGTGCCCGGGTCCGCTCGACGCCTCCGCCCTTGAACTTGACGATGAACTTGTCGTTGTCCCGCGGACCGCGGCCGGGAGCGATCGCAGACAGGCCGGTGCGGGTGCGTTCGCGCAGCCGGCCGATCTCCTCCTGCTGGGCGGCGAACTCCTCCTCCCAGCGGCGGCGGCTCGCGGCCTGCGCGTCCAGGTACTCGGTGAACGATCCGCCGAACCGGCGCCCGCCGTGCCCGTCGGTGCCGAGCGCGCCGGCGTCGAGGTCGAGCAGCTCGGTGCAGGCCCGGTCCAGGAACGTCCGGTCGTGACTCGCCGCCACGACGAGGCCGGAGACCTCGGTCAGCGAGCGTTCCAGCAGGTCGAGCGCGGCACCGTCGAGGTGGTTGGTGGGCTCGTCGAGCAGCAGCGCGGCCGGGCGGCGGACCAGCGCGGCGGCCAGCGCGAGCCGGGCCCGTTCGCCGCCGGACAGCGTCGACACCGGGCGGTCCCGGTCCAGCTCCGCGACGCCGAGCGTGCCCGCGGTGACCTCGGCGCGCCGGTCGGCGTCCCAGGCGTCGTGCGCGACCGCCCAGGCGAGGACCCGGTCGTACTCGCCGGCGACATCGGCACCGTCGGGACCGTCCGCAATCCGGCCAGCCAGCCGTTCGAGCGCGGCGACGGCCTCGTGCAGCGGCCGCAGTGCGCCGTCGAGCAGCGCGCCGACCGTGCCGTGCTCGCCCACGTCCGGCTCCTGCGGCAGGTACACCAGGTCGGCCGGGGCGGTGACGGTCCCGGCGTCCGGGGTGTCGACGCCGGCGAGCAGGCGCAGCAGCGTCGACTTGCCGGCGCCGTTCTCCCCGATCAGCCCGATCCGGGTGCCGGGAGCGGCGGTGAGGTCGATCCCGTCCAGCACCGGTGGCCGTCCGGCGCGGGTGGGGAAGGAACGGACCAGGCCCTGTGCGGTGAGGGCCTGCAGACGGGTGGCAGGTGACACGACGACGTCTCCGGAAACGGAGGGAGACCGCGCGGGCTGATGCCGCGTCCGCGGTCGGTGACGTCGTCTACACCTCCATGATGATCAGGAGGCTAGCCCGGCCGCCCGGACCGGCGCCACCGCTTTCGTGTCGCCGGTGCGCCGCGGACGCGCCGGACCGCCCGCGGCAGGAGCCGAGGCCGTCCGGATGGCCGGCGAGGGGCTGGAGCGCACCGCCGACCCGCTCGTGCGCTCCGAGCTCGTCCGCCTCGGGCTGCACCACAGCGTCAGCACCGGCGGCATGCCGGCGGCGCCGACCGAGCTCGACCGGCGGCTCGCCGGTGAGCTGCCCGATGCGGCGCGGGAGGCGATGACCCAGCTGCGTCGGTGGGTGCTGCTGCCGGGACGGTTCTGCTTCGGTGACATGTCCCGACCGTGCCGCGCCCGGCCGGGCGGGACATCCGCCATCTCGCGCGGATCACGCGCCGGCGGGACGGTGGTCGAGCGCCGCCGCGTGCCCTCCGGCGACCGGCAGCGCCCGGCTTCGTAGTAACAACCTGAGCGGTCAGCGCCAGCCGTAGCGCGACCGCAGCTGTTCGGCGACCCGGTCGAACCGGTCGCGGTCGAGGATCGCGCCCTCCCGGCGGATGCCGTGCTCCGCGAC
The DNA here is from genome assembly GCF_046546495.1 of Pseudonocardia nantongensis. NCBI lineage: Bacteria > Bacillati > Actinomycetota > Actinomycetes > Pseudonocardiales > Pseudonocardiaceae > Pseudonocardia > Pseudonocardia nantongensis. The sequence continues at coordinate 11,183 of NZ_JBKGXT010000009.1, forward strand.
CTCCAGCACCCGGTCCAGCCGGATGTAGGAGTCCCGGCCCTCCCGGTCCCAGGCGCCGGACCCGATCCCCACCCACTCCGGGTCGTGCGCCCGCCGGTCCTGGCTGGAGAGCATCAGTCCGAGCAGGTCGGTACCGGAGCGCCCGACGACCAGCAGCGGCCGGTCCTTGCCCTGGGTCGCGTCCTCCTCGAACGGCACCCAGGTCCAGACGATCTCGCCCGGATCCGCGGCGCCGTCCGGCTCGGGCGCGTAGGCGATCTGCCGGGCACGGTCACCGGTGGGCGCGGTGCGCACCGGGGCGGCCGTGCCCGTACCGCCGGCGGGCGGGCCCGGGCGGGCGCCGCCGCGCTGCCGCCCCTGCTTCTGCGAGTCCTTCAGCAGCTGCGTCACCACGTCGGCGGCCTTGCGCAGGACCGAGCCCCAGTTGATCGCCATGCCGGCCAGCCTGCCGCACCGGCTCGCGGCACCCCGCGACCGGGCACCGTCACCATGTGACGGTGTCACCGTGTCGTGGCGCACTCCGTGGGCGGAAACACGGATGCCGGGCGGCGCGTGCGGGAAGTCGGATCCCATGCGAGCCACGCTGATCCACGGCACACACGACATCCGCGTCTCCGCCGACGTCCCCGATCCGCGGCTGCGCGACGACACCGACGCGATCGTGCGGGTCGTCCGTTCCTGCATCTGCGGCAGCGACCTGTGGCCGTACAACTCGGCCGCGGACTCCGCCGAGGGCGAACGGATCGGGCACGAGTTCCTGGGCGTCGTCGAGGAGGTCGGGTCCGGTGTCCGGGACACCCGGAAGGGACAGCTCGTCGTCGCCCCGTTCATGTGGGCGGACAACACCTGCGACTTCTGTGCCCGGGGCCTGCAGACCTCCTGCCGGCACGGCGGCGGCTGGGGCTCCGACGGCACGGACGGCGGCCAGGGCGAGGCCGTCCGGGTCCCGTTCGCCGACGGCACCCTGGTCCCGATGCCGGGCGAGCCGGACGACGCCCTGCTCGCCTCGATGCTGACCCTCTCCGACGTGTTCGCCACCGGCCACCACGCCGCCGTCTCGGCACAGATGCAGCGCGGCGACACCGTCGCGGTGATCGGCGACGGCGCCGTGGGGCTGTCCGCGGTGCTGGCCGCGAACCGGCTCGGCGCGGAGCGGATCATCCTGCTCGGCCGGCACACCGACCGCACCGACCTGGGCCGGGAGTTCGGCGCCACCGACGTCGTCGCGGAACGCGGCGACGAGGGCATCGAGCGGGTCCGCGAGCTCACCGGGGGCGACGGCGTGCACGCGGCACTGGAGTGCGTCGGCTTCGTCGAGGCGGTGCGGACCGGCATCGAGATCACCCGGGACGGCGGGCTGGTCGGCCGGGTCGGCGTCTCCCAGTACACCGACGTACCGCTGGGCGTCGGGTCCTTCATGCGCAACGTCGGCATCCGGGGCGGTGTCGCCCCGGCCCGCGCCTACATCGAGGAGCTGTTGCCGGACGTGCTGGAGGGCCGGATCGAGCCGGGCCGGGTCTTCGACCGGACGATCGGCCTGGACGAGGTGCCGGAGGGCTACCGCGCCATGAACGACCGCGAGGCGCTGAAGGTCCTGATCAAGCCCTGAGCGGCGGACTCGGACGCACCGCAACCCCGCACGCGGATCGCGTACGGGGCTGCGGCGGTGGTGCTACGACGCGCGGGGCGTCAGGCCTGCGGGGTCTCGCCCTCCTGCTTCTCCTGCTCGGCGACGGCCGCCTTGACCTCGTCCATGTCGACGGACTTGACCTGGCCGATCAGGTCCTCGAGCGCCTCGGCCGGCAGCGCACCGGGCTCGGAGTAGAGGACCACCCCGTCCCGCACCGCCATCAGGGTGGGGATCGAGGAGATCCCGAACGCCCCGGCCAGCTCCTGCTGCGACTCGGTGTCGACCTTTCCGAAGGTCACGTCCGGGTGCTTGTCGGACGCGTCGTCGTACACGGGTGCGAACTGCGTGCACGGTCCGCACCAGGATGCCCAGAAGTCGATGAGGACCGTCGACCCGGGCGCGCCGACGACGTCGTTGAAGTTGTCGGTGGTCAGTTCCACGGTAGCCATTCCCCGCCCAACACCCCTTCCGGCGCTGTTGTTCCCGGCGATCTCAGTTGTTCCCGGGCGATCTCAGACCTGCAGGATCTGCCGGGCCGGACCGGCGGCCCCGTGCCCGTGACCGGCCGCGATCCGGTCCAGCTGGGAGCCCGCGGCCGTGCTGTCCGGGTGCACCGGGACGAACCGTTGCGCGTCCTCGTCGAGCACCAGCACGCGGGCGGTGCCGATGTCGTAGAACAGCCCCAGCACCTCGGCGCCGGACTCCTGGGCCCGCAGCATCTCCAGCTGCAGCGCCACGTTGACCATGGCCAGCCGGTCGGTCTCGTCGAACCCGTCCGCGGCGGCGGCCGCCGCCACCGGGTGGCCGGACTCGAAGGCCCGCAGCACCGGCCGGGCCTCCAGCAGCCACTTCCCGAGCGCGCCGTCGGAGCCCGCGGCTCCGGCCTGCAGCCCCTTCATCGCGCCGCAGGACGAGTGCCCGCAGACGGCGACCAGCGGGACGTTCAGCGCCGACGTGGCGAACTCGACCGCGGCGGCGGTGCCGGGCCCGCAGACGAGGTTGCCGACGTTCTGCACGGTGAACACGTCACCCGGGCCGCTGTGCGTGATGAGGTGCGGCAGCACCCGGGAGTCCGCGCAGGTGATCATCATCGCGGACGGGGTCTGGCCGTTGGCCAGCTCCGACATCGTCGGACGGATCGCGTCGCAGGTGTTCTCGTGATAGGCGGCGACGCCGGCCATCAGCGGCTCGGACGCGCTCTGCTCGGCGTTGCGCGACTGCCACTCGCCCCAGGTCAGGTACCGGGCGTTCGGGGCGGGCGCCGCCGCGTCCGGCTCGATCACGACGACGGTGCCGCCGGTGCCCTCGTGCCGTGCCCGCCAGGCCAGCAGGTGGTCGTAGGCGGCATGGTCGAGGTAGTCGGTGACCAGCCGGACGGTGACGTCGGTGCCGCGCGGCACCGCGTTCAGCTCGCGGGCCAGCCGCGGGACGGCCAGGAAGCTGAGCGAACCCTCGACGACGAGCTCGCAGCTGCCGTCGGCGGACCGGGTCAGGTGCGGGCGCGACCGCACGGCGCGCCACAGCAGCATCAGCCCGGCCAGCACCAGCCCGATGACCACGCCCTCGAGCAGGTTCAGGAAGACGACACCGGCCAGGGTGACGGCGTAGATCGGCAGCTCGCCGTGGGCACGCGCGGTGCGGACGTCGGCCGGTTTGATCAGGCCGACCCCCATCATGACCAGCAGCCCGGCCAGCGCGGCCATCGGGATGAGCTCGATGACGCCGATCAGCACGATCGCGAACAGCGCGATCCACACGCCGTGCAGCACCGCCGAGGCGCGGGTCTCGGCGCCGGCCCGGACGTTCGCGCCGGACCGCACGATCACACCGGTGATCGGCAGGCCGCCGATCATGCCGGAGACGGTGTTGGCGGCACCCTGTCCGATCAGCTCGCGGTCGGTGTCGGTGCGGGTACCCGGCTTCATCCGCTCGATGGCGACCGCCGAGAGCAGCGACTCCACGCTCGCGATCACCGCGACGGTGAGCATGCCGAACAGGACACCGCCCCAGTTCGACTCCGGCAGCGCCGGCAGCGACAGCGCCTCCAGGAGCGAGCCCCCCAGCTCGACCCTGTCGACGTCGCCGAAGCCCAGCGAGACCGCGGTCGCCGCGACGATGGCGACCAGCGCCGCCGGCACCACGGTCACCTTCGGGGGCATCCGGCCCCAGCCGAGCATGATCGCGATGACCAGGCCGCCGAGCAGCAGCGCGGGCCACGAGAGGTTCGCGACCGCCGCCGGCAGGGCGGTGATCGACGCGACGCCACCGGTCTGCGCCTGCCCGCCGAGCACGACGTTGAGCTGGCCGAGCGCGATCGTCGCGCCGATGCCGGCGAGCATCCCGTGCACGACGGCCGGCGGGATCGCCTGGGCGAACCGGGACAGCCTGGTCAGGCCGAAGACGATCTGCAGCACGCCGGCGCCTGCGGTGATCAGCGTGGTGACCTGCCAGCCGTAGGTGGCGACCAGCTCGGCGACGATCACGGTGAGGCCCGCGGCGGGGCCGGACACCTGCAGCTTCGAGCCGCCGAGCAGGCCGGCGACGACGGCACCGACGACGGCGGCGACCAGGCCGGCCAGGATCGGGGCGCCGGAGGCGACGGCGATGCCGAGCGAGAGCGGCACCGCGACGAGGAAGACGACGATCGAGGCCGGGAGGTCGGCCCGCGCGTGCGGGAACGTCCGGCCGAACCAGCCGCCGGGCGGTGTCGATGCGCGCTCCGCCTGCGCTCCGCCGGGCGGTGTCGATGCGCGCTGCGCTCCGCCGGGCGGTGAGTGCTCGCCACGCCCGGACGCAGCCGGCGCGTGTTCCTGATCGTCGTCACCCATGGGGCGGGTGTGACTGATGTTGCTGGAGTGATCGGACTGCTGCACCAGGTCCTCCATGTCGGTCCGTCGGGGGCGTCGGACCGCAGCGGTGCGGTCACACCGGAGGGCGCTCGCTCGCGCCACGTTCCGGGACGTCCTCACCGAAACCGATCACGATGAGAGCCGTTCTCATGGATCCGGACGTCCACGACGAAACGCCCGGTCAGCGTCGTTCACCGCTGTGTAACGTGACCCGGAACACACGAAGATCCACCCGGCCGGTGGTCCGGGTCACCGCGGGGGCCTCAACTTGATCCACCGCAGTCGCACGCTCCCGCACCGGGCGCGACCCGCCGGAGCGAACATCTACGCTGGCCGGACCATGGCCACCCCAGCACACGTGCCCGAACCGGACGTCCCCGGCATCGGTGACGGACCGGTGCTGCGCCGGCGCGAGCTCGGACAGGCATCGGCCCGCTCGCTGCTGCTGACCGTGCTGGGTGAGTTCGTCCGCCCGGCCGGCGAGCCGGTGTGGACCCGCGCCCTGCTCGAGGTGCTGGGCTCGCTGGACGTCGAGCCGAAGTCCGCCCGCCAGGCGCTGGCCCGGACGGCGGCCGAGGGGCTGCTGCGCTCGGACCGGGACGGCCGCCGGGTCCGCTGGTCGCTCACCGCGGCCGGGGACCGGTTGCTGTCCGAGGGCGCGGAACGGATCTACGGCTTCGGCGCCCCGGCGAAGGCATGGGACGGCCGCTGGCTGGTGCTGCTGGCCAGCGTCCCCGAGTCGCGCCGGCAGCTGCGGCACCGGCTGCGCACCCGGCTCGCCTGGGCCGGGCTCGGCTCCCCCGCCCCCGGCGTGTGGGTCTCCCCCGACCCGGGGAAGGAGCCGGAGGTCGCCGCCGTCCTCGACGAGCTGGACCTCGGCGGGATGAGCAGCTCGTTCGTCGGGCGCTACGGGGCGATCGGCCGGGCCGGCGACGTCGTCGCCCAGGCCTGGGACCTAAACCGGGTGGAGCAGGCCTACTCCGAGTTCCTGGACGAGTTCGGCCCGGACGCCGCCGGCGACGCCGAGCCGGCGGGCGGCGTGCTCGCCCGGCAGGTGCAGCTGGTGCATGCCTGGCGGCGGTTCCCGTTCCTGGACCCGGAGCTGCCCGCCGAGCTGCTGCCCGAGCAGTGGGCCGGCACCCGCGCCGCGCAGCTGTTCGCCACCCTGCACGCACGGTGGGACCCGGCCGCCCGGGCCCGGTGGGCCGAGCTCGCCGCCCAGGGCTGACGCCCGCCCACCCCGCGGCCCGGGGTACGGCAGGCCGGTGGGTCAGGCGCCGAGGCAGCCCGGGCCGAGCAGGGCCTTCAGGTCGCCCATCAGCGCCGAGGTGTGGGTGACCTTGAGCGAGTCGTCCAGCCTGAGCGCGGTGATCTTGGTGCCGTAGACCAGCGACAGGTGCACCTCGGAGCGGCCCGGGTGGTGGGTCAGCACCTCCTTGAGCTTCGCGACGCGCTCCGGGGTGCACTGGTCGGTGCGCAGGTTGACCCGGATCGGCAGCCCGGCCTCCCCTGCGGCGAGCTCCGGCACCGCCAGGTCGTTCGCGATCAGCGAGACCCGGTCGTCGCGCTTGTTCACCCGGGCCTTGACCAGCACGATCGCGTCCTCGGCGACGTCCATGCCGACGACCTGGTAGGCCCGCGGGAAGAACAGCACCTCGATCCCGCCTGCGAGGTCCTCGATCTGCGCGGACGCCCACGGCTCGCCGTTCTTGTTCACCCGCCGGTTCACCCCGGCCAGGATGCCGCCGACGGTCACCTGCGCGCCCTCGGCCACCGTGCCCTCGACGATGTCGGCGATCGAGGTGTCGGCCTTCGCCGCGAGTGCCTGCTCCACCCCGTGCAGCGGATGGCCGGAGACGTAGAGCCCGAGCATCTCCCGCTCGACGGCGAGCTTGTACTTGCCGTCCCACTCCTCCTCGGGGACCTTCACGTCGAAGATGCCCCCCAGTTCGGCACCGGGCTCGTCCCCGCCGCCGCCGCTGCCGTCCATCGACCCGAACAGGTCGAACTGACCCATCGACGCGGCCTTCTTGGTGCTCATCACCGCGTCGATCGCGTCCGCGTGCACCAGCAGCAGGCCCTTGCGGGAGTGCCCGAGCGAGTCGAACGCACCGGCCTTGATCAGCGACTCGACGACCTTCTTGTTGCAGACCACCGCGTCGACCTTGCGCAGGAAGTCGGAGAAGTCGACGAAGGCACCCTTCTCCCGGCGGGCGGCGACGATCGCGTCGACCACGTTGTGCCCGACGTTGCGGATGCCGCCCAGGCCGAACCGGATGTCGGAGCCGACCGGGGCGAAGTTGCGGACCGAGTCGTTGACGTCCGGCGGGAGCACGGTGATGCCCATCCGGCGGCACTCGGCCAGGTAGACCGCGGCCTTGTCCTTGTCGTCGCGGACGGAGGTGAGCACCGCGGCCATGTACTCGGCCGGGTAGTTCGCCTTGAGATAGGCCGTCCAGTACGACACGACGCCGTACGCCGCCGAGTGCGCGCGGTTGAACGCGTAGTCGGAGAACGGGAGGAGGATGTCCCACAGGGTCTTGACCGCATCCTCGGAGTAGCCGTTGTCCTTCATCCCCTGGGCGAAGGTGACGTACTCCTTGTCCAGGATCTCCTTCTTCTTCTTGCCCATCGCCCGGCGGAGCAGGTCCGCCTGGCCGAGCGAGTACCCCGCGAGGGTCTGGGCGATCGCCATGACCTGTTCCTGGTAGACGATCAGGCCGAAGGTCTCACCCAGGACGTCGCGGAGCGGCTCGGCCAGCTCCGGATGGATCGGCGTGATCTCCTGGCGGCCGTTCTTGCGGTCGGCGTAGTCGTTGTGCGCGTTCGCGCCCATCGGGCCGGGCCGGTACAGCGCGCCGACCGCGGAGATGTGCTCGAACTCGCTCGGCACCATCCGGCGCAGCAGGTCCCGCATCGGGCCGCCGTCGAGCTGGAACACCCCGAGGGTGTCCCCGCGGGAGAGCAGCTCGTAGGTCGGCGCGTCGTCCAGCTCGACGTGGTCGAGATCGACCTCGGGCTTGTCGTTGAGCGTGATGTTCTCGAGCGCGTCGTCCAGGATGGTGAGGTTGCGCAGCCCCAGGAAGTCCATCTTGAGCAGGCCGATGGTCTCGCAGACGCCCATGTCGAACTGCGTGATGATCGCGCCGTCGGACTCCCGGCGCTGGATCGGGATGACGTCGATCAGCGGCGTCGACGACATGATCACGCCGGCCGCGTGCACGCCCCACTGGCGCTTGAGGCCCTCCAGGCCGCGTGCGGTGTCGACGATCTCCTTGACCTGCGGGTCCGCCTCGTAGAGCGCGCGGACCTCGGTGGCCTCGGAGTACCGCTTGTGCGAGGGCTCGAAGATCCCGGTCAGCGGGATGTCCTTGCCCATGACCGGGGCCGGCATCGCCTTGGAGATCCGGTCGGCCACCGAGTAGCCGGGCTGGCCGTAGAGCACCCGCGCCGAGTCCTTGATCGCGGCCTTCGCCTTGATCGTGGAGTAGGTGATGATCTGCGCGATCCGGTCCTCGCCGTACTTCTCGGTGACGTAGCGGATCATCTCGCCGCGCCGGCGCTCGTCGAAGTCCATGTCGATGTCGGGCATGGACACGCGGTCCGGGTTCAGGAACCGCTCGAAGATCAGCTTGTGCCGGATCGGGTCCAGGTCGGTGATGCCCAGGACGTAGGCGACCAGCGAGCCGGCCGCCGAGCCGCGACCGGGACCGCAGCGGATGCCGACCGACTTGGCGTGCCGGATGAGGTCCGCGGTCACCAGGAAGTAGCCCGGGTAGCCCATCTTGATGATGACGCCGACCTCGTAGTTCGCCTGCGTCCGGTACCGCTCGGTGACGCCGTCCGGGAACCGCCGGTGCAGCCCCCGCTCGACCTCCTTGATCAGCCAGGACTCCTCGGTCTCGCCCTCCGGGACGGGGGCCTTGGGCTGCAGGTCCTGGCCGGTGGTGAAGTCGACGTCCACCCGCTCGGCGACCAGCAGCGTGTTGTCGCAGGCCTCCGGGTGGATCGGGTCCCAGAGGTCGCGCATCTCCTTCGCCGACTTGAGGTAGAAGTCCTGCGCGTCGAACTTGAACCGGTTCGGGTCGGCCAGGGTCTTCCCGGTCTGGACGCAGAGCAGCACCTCGTGCGCCTTGGTGTCGTCCGGGTAGGTGTAGTGCAGGTCGTTCGTCGCGAGCCCGGGCAGGTCGAGGCGCTTCTTCAGCGCGAACAGGTCCTCCTGGACCCGCTTCTCGATCTCGATCCCGTGGTCCATCAACTCGCAGAAGAAGTTGTCCTTGCCGAAGATGTCCCGGTAGTCCGAGGCGGCCGCACACGCGCCCTCGAAGTCGTCCTGCTGGAGCAGCCGGGCGACCTCGCCGGAGGGGCAGCCGGTGGTCGCGATCAGCCCGGAGCCGTACTGCTCGAGCAGCTCGCGGTCCATCCGGGGCTTGTAGTAGTAGCCCTCGAGGCTGGCCAGCGAGGACAACCGGAACAGGTTGTGCATCCCCTCGGTGTTCTCGGCCAGCAACGTCATGTGGGTGTACATGAGGTCGGGGTTGTCGCCGCCCGCGCCCGAGCTCCCGGCCAGCGCCGTTCGCTTGCGCTCGTGCCGGGAGCCCGGCGCGAGGTAGCCCTCCATGCCGATGATCGGCTTGATGCCCGCGGCCTTCGCCTTGCGCCAGAACTCGAAGGCGCCGTAGACGTTGCCGTGGTCGGTCATCGCGATCGCCGACATCTCGTGCTTGTTCGCCTCGGCGAACAGATCGTCGAGGCGGGCCGCCCCGTCGAGCATCGAGAACTCGGTGTGGGTGTGCAGGTGGACGAAGGAGTCGGTGCTCGTTCCCGATGCCGAAGCCATGCGTGTTCCGCGCTCCCTCCCCGCGCCCTGGGCCGGCGCGGTGTTCCCCGGTACTGCTGGTGCTGCTCAGGTACTGCTGGTGGTGCTCGCACCGGCTCCCGGCGGTGGCGGGGCGCGGGGCGGGCGGCACGGGTGCTGCCGGAGCTGTGCTGCCGGAGCCGGGTGCCGGTGGGAGTCCTGCCTCGGGCCGTGCCGTCGGGGTCGGTGAGGTGTCTCAGACTAGCCGCGGGGACCGACAGTTCCGACGAGGCGGCCCGGGTGACGGCGTCTGTGCAGGTCGGCCGGGGCCGGGTGTGTCGGGCCCGGATCGGTGGCGCGCGCGGGGAGCTCCGCACCCCGGCCGCCGCGCGGGATAGGGTCGCCGGCGATGGCCGAGGAGCACCCGCCCGGACCGCCGCGCACGGTCGTGTTCGACCTGGGTGAGGTGCTGGTCCCGTCGGCCGGTCTGGAGCGGCGGCTGGCCGGGTCGCTCGGCGTCACCGAGGCCGATCTGCGGGCCGCCTACTGGGCCCACCGGCCCCGGCACGACCTGGGCGGACCGCCGCGGGAGTACTGGGCCGAGGTGTTCGGCACGCTCGGCCTGGACCCCGATCCGGACCGGCTGGACGCGGCCGAGCGGCTGGACGTGACCTTCTGGTCGACCCCGGCGCCGGCGTCGTCGATCCTGATCGCCGACCTGGCCCGGTCCGGGGCCCGGCTGGCGGTGCTGTCCAACGCACCGCGCGGGCTGGCGGCCGCCGTCCGGGCCGCGGCCTGGAGCAGCCCGTTCGCGCGGTTGCTGTTCTCCGCCGACGTCGGTGTGGCCAAGCCGTCCGCGGACATCTACCGCCGTGCGGACACCGAGTTCCGAACCACCCCGGAGCAGGTGCTGTTCTTCGACGACCGGCCGGAGAACGTGCGGGCCGCCGTCGCGCACGGCTGGGAGGCCCATGTCTGGTCGGGCGCCGCGGCGGCCCGGCGCCTCCTGCGGGAGCGCACACTCCTGGCCTGATCCCGGTGAGGAGTACGCCACGGCTGCGGCCGTCCCGTGGAACCGCCGCCCGCGCTCGAACAACCCTGAGGTACCGCTCGGCGCCGGCGGGCCCCGTCAGCCGGGGACGGGGCCGTCGTCGGGGGGCGGGGTCACCGTGCCGGTCTGCTCCGGCAGCAGCGGGGAGAGGGCCAGGTCGCGCGGCCGGGTGCCGGGTGCGGCGGCCTGGACCGCGCGGACGCCGTCGCGGGAGGCGAGCCCGTCCAGCCCGGCCCGGTCGGCGGTCACCACCAGCGCGACCACGCAGGCGCACCCCGGGTCGGCCAGCCTGCGCCGTTCGGCGGCGGTCACCGCGGCCCGGCGTTCCAGCGCCTCACGCGCCTGCGGCGGGGCCGTGGCGGCCGAGTCCGCGGCCCGGGCGGCGTCGGCCTCGGCGGCGAACGCGGCCCGCTCCCGGGCCACGTCCAGCGCTGCCCGCACCTCGCCGGTGCCGGTGACGGGTTCGAACCGCAGTGCCGTCTGCACCCGGTCGATCGGCACCCGGAACACCACGGTCCCGACGGTCGCCTGTCCCGCGAGCGCGGCGGCGCCCGCGGTGTCCCGCGGGACGTCGAGCTGCACCAGGGCCGGCGCGGTGGCCCCCGGCGGGGGCAGCGTCGCGGGCAGCGTTGCCAGGTAGCCGGCGACGTCCTGGCCGGGCTCGGGCCCGAGCCGCACCGAGCCCGTCGTGGGCGCGGGCGGGCCGCTGCCGGACCCGGCGACCCACGCCGTCACCAGCACGACCAGCAACAGCCCGGCCGAGGCCACCAGCCAGCCCCGCGCCGTGAGCCCGGTCAGTCCCCTCACGGGTCCCGCAGCGCGTCCAGCGCCGCGGCCAGGTCGTCCGGGTAGGGGCTGGTGAACTCGACGTACCGGCCGTCGGCGGGGTGCGCGAAGCCCAGCGCCCGGGCGTGCAGCCACTGCCGGGACAGCCGCACGCGCTGCGCCAGCGTCGGGTCGGCGCCGTAGGTGAGGTCCCCGACGCAGGGGTGGCGCAGGGCGGAGAAGTGCACCCGGATCTGGTGGGTGCGCCCGGTCTCCAGGTGCACGTCGAGCAGGCTCGCCGCGCGGAACGCCTCGACCGTGTCGTAGTGGGTGACGCTGGGCTTGCCGTCCTGGACCACGGCGAACCGGTAGTCGTGTCGCGGGTGCCGGTCGATCGGGGCGTCGATCGTGCCGGACGACGGGTCCGGGTGGCCCTGCACGACGGCGTGGTAGCGCTTGTCCACGGTCCGTTCCTTGAACGCCCGCTTGAGCGCCGTGTAGGCGCGCTCGGAGGTGGCGACGACCATCGCGCCGGTGGTGCCGGCGTCCAGGCGGTGCACGATGCCCTGCCGCTCGGCGGCGCCCGAGGTGGACAGCCGGTACCCGAGCGCGGCGAGCCCGCTGGTCACGGTCGGCCCGCTCCACCCCGGCGACGGGTGCGCGGCGACCCCGACCGGCTTGTCGACGACGACCAGGTCGTCGTCGGCGTACAGCACCCCCATCCCGGCGACCAGCTCGGCCGGTGCGGCGATCTCGGTCGACACGGCCGGGTCCGGCAGCTCCACCTCCAGCCAGGAGCCGCCGGGCAGCCGGTCGGACTTGCCGGCCGCGGCGCCGTCGAGCTGGATCCGGCCCTGCTCGGCCAGCCCGGCGACGACGGTGCGGGACAGCCCGAGCAACCGGGACAGGCCGGAGTCGATCCGCATGCCGTCCAGCCCGTCGGGGACCGGCATGCTCCGCAGCTCACCCACGCTGATCGGCCACCCGGGAGCCGTCGATCTCGATGCCGCGCAGCGCGATCAGCACCAGCAGGATCCCGCCGCAGACGATCCCGGAGTCGGCCAGGTTGAACACCGGGAAGACGCTGCCGTCCGGGGAGAACACGGCCAGCATGTCCACCACGTGCCCGCGCATCGGACCGGGCGCGCGGAAGAACCGGTCCACCAGGTTGCCGAGCGCGCCGCCGAGGACCAGGCCCAGGCCGACGGCCCAGCCGACAGAGGCCAGCCGCCGGGCGATCCGGATGATCACACCGACGACGACCACCGCGACGATCGTCAGGATCCAGGTGTAGCCGGTGGCCATCGACCACGCCGCGCCCGGGTTGCGCAGCAGCGTGAGGTAGAAGAACCCGTCGATCACGGTGAGCGGCGCGCGGTCCTCCAGGTTCGCCACCGCGGCGATCTTGGTGACCAGGTCCAGGGCGAGCACCGTCACGGCGACCGCGGCCAGCAGCAGCACCCCGCGCCGCCGGGCCACGGGGTCGACGGTTCCGGCTGTTCCGGGACCCGCGGGCTCGGCGGGTGGATCGGTGCTCACACCCTCGATTATGCGGGTGCCCCGCCCGGACCCGGGCGGGCGGGCAGGCCGGACGTCCGCCGCCCCGTTGCCGGGGACCCGCCGCGCCATGGCATCAGGCGGTCCAGACCAGGGTCACCGCGTCCGCGCGGCGGGGCGGCAGGTCGCGCAGCGCGTCGGCGACCTCACCGGTCCGGTCGGCCGGCAGGCAGAGCCTGCGGGTGACCCAGGCGGCGTCGTGCGGGTGCCGACGCGGCCGCTGCCAGCGGTGCACCCGCGGGGTGATCCCGAGCTCGGCCAGCACCGCGACGGCGTCGGAGTCGGTGGCGCTCGGTTCCCGGTGCAGGTCGTGGAACCGGGCCCAGAGCGGGTCCAGCCAGGCCATCGGGTGCTCGGGCAGCATCTCGACGACGACCCCGCCGGCCGGGCGGGCGGCGGCGGTCAGCGCGGTCAGGAACGGCGGCAGGTCGACGACGTTGTGCAGCACGTGGTGGCAGACGACGACGTCGTGCCGCCCGGCCTCGCCGGCGACGTCCGGCCAGGAGCCCTGCACGGTGCCGTGCGGCAGGCCTCGGTCCCGGGCCGCGGCGGCGAACTTCGCGAGCATGTCGGCCTGCCGGTCGACGCCGAGGATCCGTGACACCGGCGAGGGGTCGGGCCAGGCGGCCGCGAACGCCGCGTCCCCGCCGCCGCAGCCGACGTCGAGCACGCTCGCCCCGGAGCAGCCCCACGCGGCGGCCCGCTCGGCCAGCGCGCGCGCCGCGGTCCGGGACGGGGTGTCGTCCGGGTGCTGCGGCGGGGCGAAGTCGGCCGGATCGTGCGTCCACGGGTCGGCGGGGGCGGCGCGACGGATCGCGTCCGGGATCCCGCGCGCGGCCTGGCGCCGTGCCCACACCGCCGCCGCGTCACCCACCGGGGTGAGGATAGTGGGCGACGACGGCGTGATCACGGATCGGGCGGTCGACACGGCCAACGGTGGCCGGGAAGGCAGCCCGATGCGTGATCACCGGTGGCCCTGTGATCACCGGTGGCCCAGCGGTCAGGCCTGCACGACCGCGGCCCGCAGCTCGGCGGTCTCGCCGTCCGGGCCGACGACCTGACCGGACGAGGCCGCGCTGGCGGCGCCGTAGGCCACCGAGGTGGCGAGCACCTCCCCCGCCACGAATGCCTCGTGCGTGCGGACCGCACCGAGCACCGCGTCCGGCCCGTCCAGGGTCAGCGCGATCCGGTCGGACACGGCGAGGCCGGCGTCCCGGCGGGCCTGCTGGACGACCCGGACGACGTCGCGGGCGGTGCCCTCGGCGGCCAGCTCCGGGCTCACCGCGGTGTCCAGCACGACCAGGCCGGCGTTACCGGGCAGCGCCGCGGTGTGCTCCGGGTCGGCGGCGACGAGCTTCTCGGTGAACTCGCCCTCGAGCAGCGGGATCCCCGCAGCGACGACGGAACCGTCGCCCTTCTGACTCCACTCACCGGCCTTCACCGCGCGGATGCACTTCTGCACGTCGGAACCCAGGCGCGGGCCGGCGACCCGGGCGTTCACCGCGATCTCGAACCGGCCGCGCGTCGCGACGTCGTCGGTCAGCTCGACCGAGCGCACGTTGACCTCGTCGCGCAGCAGCCCGGTGAAGGGCTCCAGCGCGGCGACGTCCGCCGCGGCCACGGTGAGGCCGGGCAGCGGCTGGCGGACCCGGAGCTTCGCCGACTTCCGCAGCGACAGCGCCGCCGAGGCCACCTGCCGGATCCGGTCCATCCCGGCGACCAGCGCGGGGTCGCGGGGCAACCCGACGTCCGGGGCGGACGTCGACACCGCCGGGTCGATGCCGACGCGCCGCTCCGCAAGCTTCGCGTCGGTCCCGCCCGGCCAGTCGGTGAGGTGCACCGAGCGGCCGCCGGTCAGCCCGCGCCAGATCACCTCCGTGGTCAGCGGCAGCAGCGGCGCCGCGACCCGGCAGGTCACCTCCAGCACCGTGTGCAGGGTGTCGACGGCGTCGGTGCGCACGGCGTCGTCGGCGGACCAGAAGCGCTCCCGGGAGCGCCGGACGTACCAGTTGGTCAGCGTCTCGGCGTGCTCCCGGACCTGCTCGCAGGCCCCGGCGATGTCGTAGGCGTCCAGCGCCGCGGTCACGCGATCGACCAGGTCGGCGGTCTTGGCCAGCACGTACCGGTCCAGCACGTGCGTGCTGTCGGTGCGGAACCGCCCCCGGTTCCCGCCCGCGTAGAGCGACAGGAAGTACCAGGTGTTCCACAGCGGCAGGATCGCCTGCCGGACGCCCTCCCGGATGCCCTGCTCGGTGACGACGAGGTTCCCGCCGCGCAGGATCGGGCTCGCCATGAGGAACCACCGCATGGCGTCCGAGCCGTCGCGGTCGAAGACCTCGTTGACGTCCGGGTAGTTCTTGCGGGACTTCGACATCTTGGCGCCGTCGTCGCCCAGCACGATGCCGTGTGCCGAGCAGTTGCGGAACGCCGGCCGGTCGAACAGGGCCGTGGCCAGCACGTGGAGCGTGTAGAACCAGCCGCGGGTCTGCCCGTTGTACTCGACGATGAAGTCGCCCGGGTAGTGGTGCTCGAACCACGACTCGTTCTCGAACGGGTAGTGGACCTGGGCGAACGGCATCGAGCCGGACTCGAACCAGCAGTCCAGCACCTCCGGCACCCGGCGCATCGTGGAGGCGCCCGTGGGGTCGTCCGGGTTCGGCCGGGTCAGCTCGTCGACGTAGGGCCGGTGCAGGTCGGTCGGGCGCACGCCGAAGTCGCGCTCCAGCTCGTCCAGCGAGCCGTAGACGTCCGTGCGCGGGTAGCGCGGGTCGTCGGAGACCCACACCGGGATCGGGCTGCCCCAGTAGCGGTTGCGGGAGATGCCCCAATCCCGGGCGCCCTCCAGCCACTTGCCGAACTGGCCGTCCCGGACGTGCGACGGCGTCCAGTTGATCTGCTGGTTGAGCTCGACCATCCGGTCCCGGAACTGCGTGACCCGGACGAACCAGGAGTCGACGGCGCGCTGGATCAGCGCGTTGCCGCAGCGCCAGCAGTGCGGGTACGGGTGGTCGTAGGTCTCGTGCCGGAGCAGGACGCCGGTGACATGCTCGCTCGCCCGCTCCTTGAGGTCCCGGATGATCTGCGGGTTCGCGTCGAACACCTGCATCCCGGCGTACGGCGGCACCTCGACGGTGAACTCGCCGCGGGAGTCGACCGGGTTGACGACCTCGATGCCGGCCGCGTCGGTGACCTCCTTGTCCTCCTCACCGAACGCCGGCGCGATGTGCACCAGCCCGGTGCCGTCGTCGGTGGTGACGTAGTCGGCGGCGAGCACCTGGTGGGCGTTCTCGCGACCGGTGAAGAAGCCGAACGGCGGGGTGTAGGTCAGCCCGAGCAGCTCGGAGCCCTTCAGCCGGGCCAGCACCGGCGGCTCCATGCCCAGCTCGCGGGCGTAGGCCGCGACCCGGGCCTCGGCCAGCAGCCAGCGCTCACCTCGTGCCTCGACGACGACGTAGTCGACGTCCGGGTGCACGGCGGTGGCCAGGTTCGAGGGCAGCGTCCACGGCGTGGTCGTCCAGACCAGGGCCAGCGCGCCGTCGAGCGCCGCGTGGCCGGGCGCGGAGAGCCGCAGGCCGACGGTGACGGCCGGGTCCTGGCGGTCGAGGTAGACGTCGTCCATCTTGGTCTCGGTGGCCGACAGCGGCGTCTCGCAGCGCCAGCAGTACCAGAGCACCCGGAAGCCGGAGTATACGAGTCCCTTGTCCCACAACGACTTGAACGCCCACATGACGGACTCCATGTAGTCCAGGTCGAGCGTCTTGTAGTCGTTCTCGAAGTCCACCCAGCGGGCCTGGCGGGTCACGTAGTCGCGCCACTCACCGGTGTAGCGCAGCACCGAGGTGCGGCAGGCCTCGTTGAACGCGGCCACACCCATCTCGTCGATCTCGGACTTGTGCTTGATGCCGAGCTGGCTCTCGGTCTCCACCTCGGCGGGCAGGCCGTGGGTGTCCCAGCCGAACCGGCGCTCGACGCGGTAGCCGCGCTGCGTGCGGTAGCGCGGGATCACGTCCTTGACGTAGCCGGTGAGCAGGTGGCCGTAGTGCGGCAGCCCGTTGGCGAACGGCGGGCCGTCGTAGAAGACGAACTCGTTTGCACCGTTGTCGCCGGCGGGCCGCTGCTCGACCGAGGCACGGAAGGTGTCGTCGGCGTCCCATGAGGCGAGCACGTCCTGCTCGAGCGTCGGGAACGTCGGGTGCGCCGGGACCTCGGGGTACCCGGTCCCGCTCGCGGCTGCGTCGGTCACGGCTGTCTCGCTCACGGCTACGGCTCCTCGTGCGGTGCTCTCGCGTCGCACGGGGACGACGCCGACCCACCTCGGGCCGTGCCGCGGTACCACCCCGCTTGCGCCGCGACCCGCGGTGCGCGGGGCGGGCGCCTCTCGTTCGGCGGCTGTGACGGGCCGCGACCGTCCGGTTCTAGTCCGGCCGCCGCGCGGGCGGCCGTTTCTTCCGGAGGCTCCCCGGTGATGGCCGGATCGACGCCTGTCGTGCCAGGGTAGCGCGGCAGCGCACCGAGATATTCCGGCACCCGGATATTCCGCAGGTGGCGCGGCGGGCCCCCGGTGTCGGGTCAGCGCACCTGCGCCGGGTGCCGCTCGCCCAGGGACCGGTTCGGCGAGCACCAGGCGCACGGGGTGAACCCGAGCTCGACGGCCTCGCTGACCGGCAGCGGGATGACCGGCCGGCCACTGAGCATCCGGCAGGCCGGAACGTGGTATCGGGGGTGCTCGTCGATCACCAGCACCTCGTCCGGCAGCCGGGCGACCAGGCCGGCCAGGGTCGGGTCGTGCGGCTCCTCCGGAGCCTCACCCTCGGCCGGCTGCCGGGTGTCGGCACCGGCACCTGCACCTGCGCTGTCGGTGCCCGTGCCGCCGACGCCGGTCGCCGCCTCGTCCGCGCCTGCGGGAGCGCCGCCCCGCAGCGCCTCGGTGCCGGCACCGGCGTGCTCAGCTCCGGCACGCTCCGCACCGGCACGCTCCGCACCGCCGGCCGGGTCGAGGCCCGCCGAGGCCGCGCCGGGTGCGGTCGTCGCGCCGACTGCGGTGGTCGCGCCACCCGGCTGCCCGTCGACCTCCGGGGCGTCGGGACGACCGGCGGGCGCCGAACCGGCGGACGGATCCGGCGGTCCGGCGGAGCTGTCCGGTGGCCCGGTGGCCGCACCGCCGCTGCCCGGGTCGGCCCGGTCAGCCGAGCCGCCGCCGAAGTCCTGGGCGTCGTCGGGGCGGTCGTCACCGCTGCGCCCGGCGCCGGCCGCCGCGCCCGCGGCGACGGCACCCGCGGCGGTCGCAGCACCGGCCGGGCCGGCACCGGTCGGGGTCTCGGGCGTGCCCGCCCCGGGCGAACCCGCCGCGGGCGACCCGCCGGCGTCCGGTCCGCTCGCGGCCCGTGCGGGCGGGGAGTCGGTCCGGTCGGGGCCGCCGCCACGACCCGTCCCGTCGTCCTGCCCGTCCGCCAGACCCGCAGCCGTCCCGGAGGGGTGACCGGCATCGGCTCCGGCGAGAGCCGCGTCACCACTTTCGGTCACCGAGGGTGACGAAGAACCACCTGAACGAGAAACGCCGGACGGTCCCTCCGGCGAGCCGGGCGGCCGGACCACCGGCATCTGGATCGTCGCGTCGGTGGCGTTCCCGCCATCTCCGCCCGCCGGCGCCGCTCCGGACGCACCGGAGCCATCCGCCGAGTCCGGCCGGACGACCGGCAGCACCTGCGTCGCGGGCTCCATCTCGGCCCCGTGACGCACCTGCGTGCCGCGCCCACGGGCGTCCGGTCCCGCGACCGCCCCGGCCTCGGTACCGGTCGTCGCGTCCGATCGGTCCCCGGCCCGCTCCGCGGAGCGGGCCTGCCACCAGTCGTAGAACAGCACGATCCCGGCGATCACGCAGACGCCCACCGACGTCCAGAACAGGGCCACCACCTGCAGGAACCATCCGGCAAGCCACAGCGCCAGGGCGATGGCAACCAGGACCAGGACCAGCATCAACATCGGTGAACTCCGTCGGTCGGCAGCGGCACCCGGCCGCTACCCGGTCGTCGTCGGTCTGCTCCGGCGCCGGGCGCCGGGGGAACCGTCAGCTCCCGGTGTCCGCCCGTTGGCCGTACCCGGAGGCGGCGTACCCGCCGTTCGAGTTCGACCGGCTGGCGTTGCTGGTCCCGGAGTTGGTGCCGGAGTTGGTGCCGGAGCTGTCCGACGGAGCGGCGGACCCGCGGCCCTCCAGGTCGCGCAGCTGCGACTCCAGGTAGGTCTTGAGCCGGGTCCGGTACTCGCGTTCGAAGGTGCGCAGTTCGTCGATCTTCTTCTCCAGCACGGACTTGTCCCGCTGGATCGCACCCATGATCTCGTTCTGCTTGCGCTCGGCCTCGCTGACCAGCCCGGACGCCTTGTCGCGGGACTGCCGCTCGAGCGTCTCGGCCCGGGTACGGGCGTCGTTGAGCATGGTCTCGGCACGCGAGCGCGCGTCGTTGACCAGGCCGTCGGCCTTCGTCCGGGCGTCCGAGAGGAGCTGCTCGGACTTGGTCCGGGCGTCCGACAGCATCGTGTCGGCCTCGTTCTTGGCCTCGGCGGTCAGCCGGTCGGCCATCTCCTGGGCCAGGCCCAGGACCTTGGCCGCCTGGACGTGGTGGTCACCCCCGTCGGCGTCGGCGTCGGCGGCGCCGGCCAGCTGCGGCGGGGGCGCGCTGCCACCGGGCCGGCTCAGCGGGGCGGACGTCTGCAGCGCCTGGGTCTGGGCGGGCGGCGCCGGCTGGCTCCGCGCCTCCTCCAGGTCGGCCTCGGCGTCACCGGCGCGCTGCTCCAGCTGCGCAACCTGGTCACGCAGGTCGTCGTTCTCCCCGATCAGCCGGGCCAGTTCGGCCTCGACCAGATCGAGGAAGGCGTCGACCTCGTCCTCGTTGTAACCCCGCTTCCCGATCGGGGGTTTGCTGAACGCGACGTTATGAACGTCGGCGGGCGTCAGCGGCATCGGATCACCTCATGCGGTCCTCGGCGGCAAACCGGGTGACTGGGGCTCACACCGGTCTAGGGTCGGCGACGTTCATCAGGATGAACACCACCAACAGAAGCACCATAATCGACAGGTCCAGTCCGACGCCTCCGATACGGACGACCGGGATCACTCTCCGCAGCAACCGGACCGGCGGGTCGGTGACGGTGAACACGACTTCGAGCGCCACGGCGCTGCCGCCGGCGGGCTGCCACTTGCGCGCGAACGTCCGGGTCATCTCGACGACGATCCGGGCCGCGAGCAGCAGCCAGAAGAAGAACAGGACGTAGTAGATCAACAAACCGATCGCGGTCGACACGGCTCAATCCTGTCGGAAAGCTCCGCGCTCGGCGAGCCTGCGTGCGTCGTCCGCGGACACGTCGACGTCGGCAGGGGTGAGAAGGAACACCCGGCTG
This sequence comes from Pseudonocardia nantongensis, assembly GCF_046546495.1. Taxonomy (NCBI): domain Bacteria; kingdom Bacillati; phylum Actinomycetota; class Actinomycetes; order Pseudonocardiales; family Pseudonocardiaceae; genus Pseudonocardia; species Pseudonocardia nantongensis. The sequence goes on from NZ_JBKGXT010000009.1 coordinate 31,228, forward strand.
GTGACCTTGTCGAATCCGCCGTGGAGCGCGAACACCAGGCCGGCGGCGAAGTCGACCAGGCGTTTCGCCGTCGCGTCGTCCAGGTCGGTGAGGTTCATGATGACCGGCACGCCCTCCCGGTAGCGCTCCCCGATCGTCCGCGCCTCGGTGTAGCTGCGCGGGTGCAGCGTGGTGATCGAGGCGGGCGCGGCGGCCGTGCGGTCGCGCTGTTCGGGCACCGGCGCGGGCGCCGGTGGCACCGCCGCGACGGCCGGGCGCTCCTCGCGCACCGGCTCCCGGGAGGGCCCGCGCAGGCTCTCCGGATCCATCGCCAGCGCACCCCGGACGGCCGGACCGGAGCCGCCTCCGATGGGTGCCGGAAGCCCGGAGCGGTCGCCCGGCCCGGGGTCGAACTCCCGCTCACCGCGCGAATCCTGCCGGACGGCGCGCGCCGGACGGACCGGTTCCCGCGCCGGGCGGGGGCCCCACCCGTCGTCATAGGTCCCCGGCGCGTCGTAACGCTCGTCGGAGAAGCCGTCCGGGTCGGCGAACCGGCCCGCAGCACCCGACCAGCGGTCGGAACGCGGGCCGTGGTCGTGGCCGCCGCGGTACTGGTCCGGCTCGTCCACGTAGTCCATCTCATCGGCCGGGACCATGCCGAAGTACGCCTTCAGCCGGTACATCGCGCTCATCCGCTGTCCCCTCGCAGTACTGCTCGACATCGCGTGCCCCGTCGCCGATGGGGCACGCCGCGCTCTGGCGACGGTCTCGCCCGACGACCCGGTACCCGCACCGACCAGCGATTACTCGGAGGTTAGCCGCCGGTCCCCCACAAGAGCCGTACCGACACGCACCACCGTCGAACCGTGATCGATCGCGGTCTCCAGGTCGCCGCTCATCCCGGCCGACAGTTCGGACGCCCCCGGGTGCCGCGCACGGATCCGCCGGGCGGCGGCCGCGATCTCGGCGAACGCCCGCTCCGGTTCCCGGTCCAGCGGGGCGACGGCCATCAGACCGGCCGGTTCCAGCCCGGGCAGCTCCGCGACCAGATCGACCAGGGTGTCCAGGCCGTCGTCCGGGACGCCACCGCGGCCCGGGTCACCGTCCACGCTGTACTGGACGAGCACCGGCAGCGGCCGGTCGCGCTCGCCGCGCTCGCGGGCCCTGCCGATCTCGGCGTCGATCGCCCGGGCCAGCCGCGGCGAGTCCACCGACTCGATCCGGGTCACCCACGGGGTCACCAGCCGCACCTTGTTGCGTTGCAGGCCGCCGACGAAGTGCCAGCGGGGCTTGGCGTCCGGGCGGAGCCGGGCGACCTCCGCCACCTTCGCCGCGGCCTCCTGGGCCCGGTTCTCGGCGAACGCGGTCAGCCCGAGATCGAGCAGGGTGGCGACGTCGGCGGCCGGGATCGTCTTGGTGACGGCGAGCAGGGACACCTCGTCCGGGTCCCGGCCGGCGGCCCGGCAGGCCGCCGCGAGGCGCTCGCGGACGGCTCCCAGCCGCTCCGCCAGCTCCGCGGTGCGCCCGTCCCGCTCCGCGGCGGGGGCGGGCTCGGGATCGCTCGGTTCGGGAGCGCTCGGCTCGGGGGTGGTGTCCGGGTCGGGGACGTTCGGCGGGGCCACGCCGGTCATCGTGCCGGGCGGGCCGTGCTGCCGCGAGCGTCCGGGGCGCCGCCGGGGTCCAGCCAGGTGATCGCGGCCTGGCGGCCGCAGCGGCCGTCGCGCCGGTGGCTGAACAGGTCCGGATCCTCGATGGTGCAGCGCGGGTCGGTGCCGACCCGGCGCACGCCGAGGTCGGCCAGCCGGCGGGTCAGGCCGGTCCGCAGGTCCAGCCCGGCGGTACCGGTGCGGGTCCTGGAGGCGCTGCCCGGCAGGGCCGCCTCCACCTCGTCGCGCAGCGCGGCGGGCACCTCGTAGCAGGCCCCGCAGACGGCGGGGCCGAGCAGCACCTCGGTCCGCTCCGGCACGGCGCCGAGGCCGGTCATCTCGTCGAGGACGGCGTCCAGCACGCCGGCCGCGGCGCCGGCCCGGCCGGCGTGCGCGGCGCCCACGACCCCGGCCTGCGGGTCGCCGAGCAGCACCGGCACGCAGTCGGCGGCGAGCACCGCGATGCCGAGCAGCGGGACGTCGGTGACGACGGCGTCGACGTCCGGGATGTCGGGGGCGACCCCGCCGGTGCCGGGCCGGGCCCGGGGCGGCTCGCGCAGCACGGCCACCTCACGGCCGTGCACCTGCCTGAGGAACACCAGGCCGGACAGGCCGAGCTCGCGGACCACCCGGGCTCGGTTCGCGGTGACCGCGGCCGGGTCGTCGCCGACGCCGAGCGAGAGGTTGAACCGGGCGAACGGGCCGGTCGACCGGCCACCCGCCCGGGTCGTGGTGACCCGGCGGACCCGCACCGGGCTGTCGGCTCCGGGGGCCGGGCTCACCGCCGCATGAACGGCGGGACGTCCACCTCGTCCTCGTCCGGCTCCGGCGCCGGGCGGGAGGCGGGGGCACCGTGCGGGCCGGACACCCCGCCCTGGGCTGCCGGGGCCGGGGCCGCCGGCGCGGACGGAGCGACGCTCCCCTGCCCGGCCGGAGCCGCGCCGCCGTCGGCGCCGATCCCGCCCTGGCGCGGCGCCGGAGCGGTGGTCTGGGCGGGCGGCAGCACGCCGGCACGGTGCGTGGTCTCCGGCGCCGGCACCGCGGCCGGCAGGTCCGGGGTGGCGCGGTCGGCCGGCGGGGTCGCGGTGAACCGCGCGGTGCCGTTCTCCTGGGCCGGTGCCTGCGTTGCGGTGGCCGGCTGCTGCTGCGGGGCCTGCTGCTGCGGGGCCGTCGACGCGTCGTCGGCCGTGGCCGGCTCGGACGCGCGCTGGGTGCCGGAGCGGAACACCGCGGGCTCGAGCTTCTTGTGGGTCGGCGTGCCGCCCTCGAAACCGGCTGCTATGACGGTGATCCGGACCTCGTCGCCCAGCGAGTCGTCGATGACCGTCCCGAAGATGATGTTCGCCTCGGGGTGCGCGGCCTCCTGGACCAGCGAGGCCGCCTCGTGGATCTCGAACAGGCCCAGGTCCGAACCGCCCGCGATGGAGAGCAGCACGCCCTGCGCGCCGTCCATCGAGGCCTCGAGCAGCGGCGAGTTGATCGCACTCTCGGCGGCCTGCACGGCACGTCCCTCGCCGCGGGCGGACCCGATCCCCATCAGGGCCGAACCCGCTCCGGACATCACCGACTTGACGTCCGCGAAGTCCAGGTTGATCAGGCCGGGGGTGGTGATCAGGTTGGTGATGCCCTGGACGCCGGAGAGCAGCACCTCGTCGGCGGAGCGGAAGGCGTCCATCAGGGAGACGCCCACGTCCCCGAGCTGCAGCAACCGGTCGTTCGGGATGACGATCAGGGTGTCGCACTCGTTGCGCAGGCCCTGGATGCCGTCCTCGGCCTGACCGGCACGGCGACGGCCCTCGAAGGTGAACGGCCGGGTGACGACGCCGATGGTGAGCGCGCCGAGCTTGCGGGCGATGGACGCGACGACCGGCGCACCGCCGGTGCCGGTCCCGCCGCCCTCGCCGGCGGTCACGAAGACCATGTCGGCCCCCTTGAGGACCTCCTCGATCTCCTCCGCGTGGTCCTCGGCGGCCTTCCCCCCGACGTCCGGGTCGGCGCCGGCGCCGAGCCCGCGGGTGAGCTCGCGGCCGATGTCGAGCTTGACGTCGGCGTCGGACATCAGGAGGGCCTGGGCGTCGGTGTTCACCGCGATGAACTCGACACCCTTGAGGCCGACCTCGATCATGCGGTTGACGGCGTTCACGCCGCCGCCACCGATGCCGACGACCTTGATCACGGCCAGGTAGTTGTGCGGGGGCGTCATGCGGCACCTTCCAGTCGCTCGGGGGGTCCGGTCCAGCTCCGGGTGCCCCGGGCCTTCAGGCTCGAACGCTAGGTCGCACGCGGGGCCCGGGTCCAGCAGGCGCGCCGCGCGGCGGCAACACCCCGCCCGGGTGGTTCCGTTCCCGGTCGGCATGAACCGCACACCGTCATCGCCCGGTCACGGTACGGAGCGCACCCTGGTCCACCACCGTGCCGTCATCGCGACCGCGGCGCCGCGCCGGCCGGGTACCGCCGATCGGGTCGGGCACCCGGCCACGATCGGGGCCCGCCGGCGGTGCCACTTCCGGAGGTGCCGACTGCCGGCAGGTGCCGACTGCCGGCGGTGCCGACTGCCGGCGGGACGGACGAGCCGCTCGGGGCCGGCTCAGTCCTGGCGGACGGTGGCCAGCTCCGGGCTGGACACGTCGTAGACGGTGCCCTCCCGGGTCAGCAGCGGCCCGAGCACCGCGGCCCGCCGTTGCACCGCGGCCGCGTCGGACCACGGGCCCCAGAGGACCCGGCGGTCGTCGGTGAGGACGAGCTCGAACGTCGTGCCGCCCGGCCCGAACCCGACCGACCGGACCTGGTCCCGGACCGGCTGCGGCAGCGCCTGCAGCATCCCGACCGCGGCCGCCGTCGCGGGGTCGTCCGGGGCGACCCGGGGCAGCGCCAGGACCGGGAACGCCGCGTCCGGGGGTGCCGGGCGGTAGGGGTAGCCGGTGACGTCGACGATCCGGCGCCCCCCGGGGCCCTCGACGAGGGCGACCGGGGTGCGTTCGGCGACGGTGACGGTCAGGGTGTGCGGCCAGGACCGGCCGACCTCGACGGACGCGACACCGGGGATCGCTGCGACCCGGGCGGTGACCGCGTCGGTGTCGACGGCGGCCAGCGGGGTCCCGGGCTCGACACCGGCGGCGTCGGACACGTCCCGAGCCGGGATCTGCCGGGTGCCGGTGACCTCGACGTCGTGCACCGCGGGCCCGAACCGGCCCAGCGCCCACCAGGCACCGGCGGACAGCCCGATCAGCAGAACCAGCACGGTCGCCAGGACGGCCAGGGTGCGCCGCCGGCGGCGCCGCGGGTCGCCCGGCCGGTCGGGTCCGCCGCGGCCACCGGTGGAGCGGTCCGGGCCGGACCGGGTCCGGCCCGGCCCGGAGTGCCCGGTCCGATCGGCGGTCGCGGTGTCACCGGCCCGCTCCGCGGCCCGGCGCTCCCGGATCCGCCGGGCCCGCTCGGCCGCGCGGCGCTGCTGCTCCGGGGTGCGCCCGGCACCGCTCGCACCGCGGTCGTGCCGGTCGGCTCGGTCCGGGTCGCCGTCGGTGGCCATCGGGTCAGGCTCCGTCCGCGAGCTCGCGCAGGATCTCCGGCCCGAGGACGGTGACGTCCCCGGCCCCCATGGTGATCACCGTGTCGCCCTCGGCGGCGAGCGCGGCGAGCGCGGCCGGCACCGCCTCCCAGGACGGCGCCCGGTGCACCCGCTCGGCCGGCAGCCGCACCGAGTCGGTGATCAGCGTGGGACCGACGCCGGGCTCCGGGTCCTCCCGCGCGCCGTAGACCTCCAGCACCATGACCTCGTCGGCCAGCGACAGCGCCTCGCCGAACTCGGCCGCGAAGAGCCGGGTCCGGGAGTAGAGGTGCGGCTGGAAGGCGACCAGCACCCGTCCGCGGTGACCGTGCCCGGTCACGGTGGCCTCCCGGGCGGCGCGCAGGGTGGCGGCGACCTCTGTGGGGTGGTGGGCGTAGTCGTCGTAGACCGCGACGCCGCGCACCCGGCCCTTGAACTCGAACCGCCGCTGCACCCCGCCGAACCCGGCCAGGCCGGTCAGCAGCGCCTCGGTGTCCTGGCCGACGACGATGCCGGCCAGGAACGCCCCCAGCGCGTTCAGCGCCATGTGCTCGCCCGGGACGGCCAGCTCCAACTCGTGCTCGACGCCGTCGTGCCGGAACGTGCTGCGCGAGCCGGTGCCGTCCGGGACGAAGTCGAGCAACCGGGCGTCGGCGGCGCCGACGGCCGAATGGCCGTAGCGGAGCACGGTGACCCCGGCCCGCTCGGCGACGACCGCGACGTCCTCGGCCCCCTGGTCGTCGGCGCAGGTGATCAGCGTGGCACCGAGGGCCAGCCGGTCCAGGAACCGGCGGAAGACGGCGTGGTAGGTGTCGGCGTCGCCGTGGTGGTCGAGGTGGTCGGGCTCGACGTTGGTGACGACCGCGACCGACGGCGTGAACGCGGTGAAGGAGCCGTCGCTCTCGTCGGCCTCGACGACGAACACGTCGCCGGTGCCGTGGTGGGCGCCGCTACCCGACACCGACAGGTCGCCACCGATCGCGAACGACGGGTCCGCACCGGCGTGCTGCAGGGCGACGGTGACCATCGACGTCGTCGAGGTCTTGCCGTGCGTCCCGGCGACGGCGACGAGCCGGCGGCCCTCGGTCAGGGCGGCCAGTGCGGTCGCCCGGTGGACGACGTGGAGCCCGTCCGCGCGGGCCCGCGCCAGCTCCGGGTTGGTCTCCCGGATCGCGGTGGACACCACCACGGTCGGCGGGTCCTCCCCCGGGTGCTGCAGGTGCGCGGCGTCGTGGCCGAGCTCGACCCGGGCGCCGAGCGCGCGCAGCGCGGTGGCGGTACGCGACTCGCGGGCGTCCGAGCCGGACACCCTCACGCCACGGGCCAGCAGGATCCGGGCGATACCGCTCATCCCGGCCCCGCCGATCCCGATCAGGTGCACGTGCCGGCCCAGGCCGGGCACGCTGGGCTCGTCACTCACGGCGGGCGACCTCCATGACGATCCGGGCGAGCTTCTCGTCGGCCTCGCCGTGCCCGGCGGCCCGGGCGCGACGGCCCATCGCCAGGGCCAGGTCCGGGTCGGTGAGCATCGGCATCAGGTCGTCGATCGCGCGCTCGCCGTTCATGTCCTCGTCGGCGACGAGCTTGCCGCCACCGGCCTGGACGACCGGGCGGGCGTTCAGCGCCTGCTCGCCGTTGCCGTGCGGCAGCGGCACGTACACCGCGGGAAGGCCGACGGCGGTGAGCTCGGCGACGGTGGTCATCCCGGACCGGGCGAGGACGACGTCGGACGCGGCGTAGGCCAGGTCCATCCGCTCGATGTAGGGCATCGGGAAGTACCCGGGCCGCGGCGGGGCTGGCTCACCGGTACGGCCGTGCGCGTGCAGCACCGCGATGCCGCGCTCGGTGAACGCCTGCACCGACTCGGCGACCGCGGTGTTCAACGTCCGCGAGCCCTGCGAACCGCCGAACACCAGCAGCACCGGGCCGTGTGAGGGCAGCCCGAAGTGGGTGCGCGCCTCCGGGCGCAGCGCGGCCCGGTCCAGGGTGGTGATCGAGCGGCGCAGCGGCATCCCGACCACCTCCTCGTTGGCCAGCCCGGTGCCGGGGACGGCGGCGGCCACGGCCGCGGCGAACCGCGCACCGACCTTGTTCGCCAGCCCGGCCCGGGCGTTCGCCTCGTGCACCACGATCGGCACCCGGCCGCGGGCGCCGAGGTAGGCGGGCAGCGACACGAACCCGCCGAACCCGATGACGACGTCGGCCTGCACCGACTCGAGCACCTCGCGGACCCGCTTGACGGCGCCGCGGACGTTGCCGGGCAGCTTGAGCAGGTCGGCGGAGGGCTTGCGGGGCAGCGGCACCGGCGGGATCAGCTCGAGCGGGTAGCCGCGGGCCGGGATCAGCTGGGTGTCCAGGCCCTTCTCGGTACCGAGCGCGGTGACCCGGGCGCCCGGGACGAGCCTGCGGATCGCGTCGGCGAGGGCGAGGGCGGGCTCGATGTGTCCCGCCGATCCGCCCCCGGCGACGACGACCGACAGCGCCCCCGGCGCGGGCGCCGGGACCTGCTCACCGGCCGGCCGGGTGGCCGCGGGCGGGAATCCGGGTGCGCCGGGTCCGGCGGGCGGGCCGCCCGGGACCTGGCCGCCGTGCTCGGGACGGCCGGGGGCCGGTGCGCCGTACGGGCCCGGCGCTCCCCGCGCGCCGGGGCCTGCGGGGCCAGCCGGACCTCCGGGTCCGTCCGGACCTGGGGGTACACCGGGGCCTGCGGGGCCACCGGGGCCTGCGAGGTTTGCCGGTCCACCGGGGCCGCCGGGGTGGAAGCCCCGGGGTCCGGGCAGTCCCGGTCCACCGGGACCCGGCCGGCCCGGGCCGGTCGGCCCGGGCCCGGGACGGCCGGGGCCCGGTGAAGCGGGGCCCTGCGCGCCGGGCTGCGTCTGGCCGGGCTGCCCCGGGCCGGGCTGGATCGGTCCAGGCTGCCCCGGGCCGGGCTGCCACGGCGCCGGCTGCCACGGGCCGGGGTACCCGCCTGCGGGTCCCCGCGGCCAGGGTCCGGGTCCGGGGTGCCCGGGCGCGCCCGGCTGCCGACCGGCGACACCGGGCACGGGCCCGCCGGGCCGCGCAGGTGGCGTCCCCTGTGGAGCCCACCCGGCCGGGTGCCCCGGACCGGGCACGTTCCCCGGCGCCCCCGGACCCCCCGGACCACCGGGTCCGGCGGCCGGCGCGCCACCCGGGGCGGCTCCGGGCCGGGCCCCCGGGACCTGCCGCTGCGGACCGGTGTCGGACTGCGCCGCGGCGCCCGGACCGGCAGCAGGCCCGGTGGCACCGGCGGCACCGGCGGGGGGCTGCGGGCCGGTCGCGGTGCCGCGAGCACCGTTCCCGCCGGTCGACTCCGGCGTCGTGCCCTGCGCGTTCTGCGGTCCCGTCGGGGGCCCGGCGTGCGGTGCGGGCGATCCGTCCGGCGCGCCGGAGGTACCCGCCCCGTTCGGCGGGGCGCCCGGGGTGAACAGATCCCCGGACGCGTCCGGGCGCGCCGGTGGAGCCTCCGGGGCGGCCGGACGGTCGGCGCCCTCCGGCCCGTCGGCACCCGGGTCGCGGGAGATCCCGTTGCGCCCGGTGCCGATCTGCCGGGTGAGGTCGTGCAGGCCGGGGTTCCAGCCGGTCGCCGGGAAACGGGGCCCGGGCGCCGCGGCCCCGAACACCACCCCGTCCGGCACCACGCCGCCGGCCGGACGCGTGCCGTCCGACCGGTCGGCGGCGCCGTCCTTCGGCTGCCCGCCACCCATCGTGGGCCGCCGGGAGGCCTGGCCGCCGGTGCCGCCGGCCCCGCCGCCGTCCCGGTCCGCGTTGCCGTCCTGCTCCGTGCCCGTCACGCTCTCGTGCCCCTCGCGTCGTCGGAGATCCGGCGCTGCCGCCGTGATCGTTCTAGCCTGGTCCTCGTCGCCCTGATCGCCGCGTCCTCCGCCGTCGAGCCGGTCAGCCGATCCGCTCCGGCCGGCTCACCGCGCCGCCCACCTCGACGGCGGCCCGGAAGCCCGGTAGGGCTGCGGCAACGGCAGCCGCAGCAGCCGCGCCACCCGGCCCTGGCCGTCCTTGCGCAGCGCCGCGACCGCCTCCGGCTCGTGCCGCGCCGCGTTGGTCAGCACACCGAACACGAACATGGTCACCACCAGCGACGTGCCGCCGGAGGAGATCAGCGGCAGCTGCAGCCCGGTCACCGGGAGCAGCCCCACCACGTAGCCGATGTTGATCGAGGCCTGGACGACCAGGCCGGTCGTCAACGTCGCCACCACGATCCGCAGCCACGGGTCGGTGTTGCGGGCCGCGATCCGCATGCCGGTGTAGGCCAGCGTCGCGAACAGCGCCAGCACCGCGAACGCCCCGACCAGGCCGAGCTCCTCGCCGATGATCGCGAAGATGAAGTCGTTGTGCGCGTTGGGCAGGTAGTCCCACTTCGCCCGGCCCTGGCCCAGCCCGACGCCGAACAGCCCGCCGTCGGCGAGCGAGTAGAGCGCCTGGGTGGCCTGGTAGGACGGACCGAGCGGGTCGGCCGTGTCCGGGGACAGGAACGCCGAGATCCGGCTGGCCCGGTACCCGGCGGTCAGGCCCAGGATCACCGCCCCGGCCAGCCCGCCACCGGCGATCAGGGCGAGCAGGCGTATCGAGGCGCCGCCGAAGTACAGCAGCGCGAGCATCACGATCCCGAACGAGACCGTCATGCCGAGGTCCGGCTCCAGCACCAGCAGCGTGAAGATCACCAGGGTGACCGGGACGACCGGGTTCAGTGCGTGCTTCCAGCGGTGCATCACCGCGCGCCGGGCGGCCAGCACGTGCGCGCCCCACAGCGTCAGCGCGATCTTGACGGCCTCCGAGGGCTGCAACGACAGCGGCCCGAGGACGAACCAGGAGCGGGAGCCGCCGCGCTCCGCACCGATCCCCGGGATCAGCACCGCGACCAACGCGAGCACCCCGACGATCAGCAGGAACGGGGCGGCCGCGCGCAGCGTGCGGGGTGGGATCCGCAACCCGATGTAGAACAGCACCAGCCCGACGCCGCAGAACATCAGCTGCCGGGTGAACACCGAGTACGCCCCGCCGGTGGACAGCGACTGCACCGACGACGCCGACAGCACCATGACCAGGCCGAACAGCGTGAGCAGGCCGAACACGCCGAGGGTCAGGTGCAGCGAGGTGAGCGGGCGGCGCAGCCAGCGCCGCAGCCGCCGCGCCCCGGACCGGGCACCGGTTCCGGCGGCCACCGCGGCGATCCGCGCCGGGCTGCGCCGCGCGGTCCGCTCGTCCGGGCTCATCGTCCGGCCCCGGTATCGATGCTCGTTCCGCTGCCGCTGCACTCGGTGCCGATGCTCGTTCCGCTGCCGCTGCACTCGGTGCCGAGACCCGCGACGGCGGCGGCGAAGGCGTCACCGCGGTGCGCGTAGTCGCGGAACTGGTCCATCGACGCGGCCGCTGGCGCGAGCAGCACGACGTCGCCGGGGCGGGCCAGCACGGCCGCCCGGCGGACCGCGTCGGGCATCGGGTCGGACCCGGGATCCTGCTGGTGGGAGGGCACCATCCCCCTATCGTGACCCCCACCGACCTCCTCCACCGGGAGGCCGGGGGCGTGTCGCGCGAGCGCCTCGGCGATCGGCGCACGGTCCACCCCGATCACGACGACGCCGGCGATCCGGTCCGCGTGCCGGGCGGCCAGGCCGCCGAGCACGTCCGGCGAGACCCCCTTCAGCAGCCCGCCGACCACCCAGACCGCCCGCGCGCCCGGGCTGCGGGCGGCCACGGCGGCCAGCGCGGCGTCCGCGGCGTGCGGGTTGGTGGCCTTCGAGTCGTCCAGGTACCGGACGCCACCGTGCTCGCCCACGGGGGCGCTGCGGTGCGGGCCCGGGGTGAACGACGACAGCGCCTTCCCGATCTCCGCGGCCGGCACCCCGTGCGCCCGGGCCAGCGCGGACGCGGCCAGCGCGTCGGTGATCCCGGGCGGCCCCGGCGGGACGACCGCGGCCGCCGCCAGCAGCTCGCCGCCGCCGAACGCGCGGTCGGTCAGCACCCCGCCGGAGACGCCGAGCTGGTCCGGCCCCGGCTCGCCGAGGGTCACCCCGACCCGGCGCGGCGCGGGGGCCGCGGCCAGCAGCCGGGCGGCGACCGGGTCGTCGATCCCGCCGAGGGCGACGTCGCCGACCAGTGCGCGGGCCTTCGCGGCCGCGTAGCCGTCCATCCCGCCGTGCCAGTCCAGGTGGTCCTCGGCGACGTTGAGCACCACGCCGGCGGCCGGGCGCACCGACGGCGACCAGTGCAGCTGGAAGCTGGACAGCTCCACCGCGAGCACCGAGAAGCCCTCGGCCACCGCGCTGACGACCGGGTATCCGATGTTGCCGCACGCCACCGCGGACGCGCCGGCGCCCTGCAGGATCGCGGCGAGCATCTCGGTGGTGGTGGTCTTGCCGTTGGTGCCGGTGACGACCAGCCAGGCCGGCGCCGGCGCGCCACCGGCCCGCTCGCGGGCCACCCCGAGCCGCCAGGCCAGCTCCGGCTCGCCGATCACCTCGGCCCCGGCGGCGGTCGCAGCCGCGACCAGCGCGTGATCCGGGCGCCGGCCCGGCGAGGTGACGACGGTGCCGACGCCGTCCGGGATCCCGCCGCCGGTCCACGCCTCGGTCCCGTCCGGCAGCGCGGCCAGCGCGGCCGGCGAGTCGTCGGACACCAGGACGACCGCGCCCTCGTCGCGCAGCACCGCGGCGGCGGCCAGGCCGGAGACCCCGGCCCCGGCCACCAGCACCCGCCGGCCGGCGAACGCCCCCGCCGGCCCGGATCCCGTCATGCCGGATCCCGTCACGCCGAACCAGAGGCCGCGAGCCACTCGCTGTAGAAGATGCCCAGCCCCATCGCCGCACAGATCGCCGCGAGCAGCCAGAACCGGATGATGACCGTGGTCTCGGCCCAGCCCGCCAGCTCGAAGTGGTGGTGGAACGGCGCCATCCGGAACAGCCGCCGCCGGGCGGTGCGGAACACCACGATCTGCAGCGACACCGACAGCGCCTCGACCACGAACACGCCACCGACGATGACCAGCAGCAGCTCGGTGCGGGTGACCATGGACAGCCCGGCGAGCAACCCGCCCAGCGCCAGCGAGCCGGTGTCCCCCATGAAGATCCGGGCCGGGGCGGCGTTCCACCAGAGGAAGCCGATGCAGCCGCCCATCGCGGCCGCCGCGACCAGGCCGACGTCGAGCGGGTCGCGGACCTCGTAGCAGCCCGCGCTCGCGACGGCCGCGCAGCTGTTGCGGAACTGCCAGAACCCGATGATCACGTAGGTGCCGAGCACCATCGCCGCGGTGCCGGCGGCCAGCCCGTCCAGGCCGTCGGTGAGGTTCACCGCGTTCGACCAGGCCGCGACGATCAGGTTGCAGAGCAGCACGAACCCGATCACGCCGAAGCTCAGCACGGTGATGTCCCGGACGAACGACAGGCTGTCCGAGGCCGGGGTCAGGTTCCGGTCGTTGGCGAACCGGACCGCGAGCACGCCGAAGGTCGTCGCGGTCAGCACCTGGCCGACGATCTTGGAAGTCTTGTTCAGGCCCAGGTTGCGCTGGCGGCGGATCTTGAGGAAGTCGTCCAGGAACCCGACCAGGCCCAGGGCGGTGGTCAGGAACAGCACCAGCAGCGCCGAGGCGGTGACCGGCTCCCGGGTGAAGGCGTGCGAGCCCAGGTAGCCGACCCAGACGGCGATCAGGATCGCGACGCCGCCCATCGTCGGCGTGCCGCGCTTGGACTGGTGGCTCTGCGGGCCCTCCTCGCGGATCTCCTGCCCGAAGCCCTGCCGGGCGAAGAACCGGATCAGGTACGGCGTGAGCAGGATCGAGACCGCGAGCGCGAGGCCCGACGCCAGGAACAGGCCCCTCACCGGCCGACCCGCCCCTCCGGTCGCTCCGCCGCCGGGGCGGTCGATCGGCCACCGGCCTCGAGCAGCCCGGCGGCCACCCGTTCCAGCCCCGCGCTGCGGGACGCCTTCACCAGCACCACGTCGTCCGGTGCGACCTCGGCGCGCAGCAGCGCCAGCGCGGCGTCGACGTCGGCGACGTGCTCGGCATCCGGCCCGTAGTCCGGGGTGCCGACGGCCAGCACCCGCTCGATCCCGGCGGTCCGGGCCCGTGCGGTGCTCGCGGCGTGCGCGGCGGCGGCGCCGTCTCCGATCTCGGCCATCGGGCCCAGCACCGCCCAGGCCCGGCGGGTGCCTCCGGCCAGCGAGGACACCGCGGACAGCGCGGCCTGCATCGCCTCCGGATTGGCGTTGTAGGCGTCGTTGACGACGGTCACCCCGTCCGCGCGGTCGGTGACCTCCATCCGCCAACGCGACGCCGGGGTCGCCGCGGACAGCGCCGCCGCGACCTGCTCGAGGGTACCGCCCAGCTCGAGCGCGACCGCGGCCGCGGCCAGCGCGTTCGACACCTGGTGCCCGCCGACCAGGCGCAGCGTCACGTCTGCCGCGCCGGAGGGGGTGACCAGCCGGAACGATGGCCGGCCCGCGTGCAGCACGACGTCCTCGGCGCGGACGTCGGCGCCCGCGGCGGTGCCGAAGGTCACCACCCGGGCCGGGGTGCGGAACGCCATGGCGGCGACGGCGTCGTCGTCGGCGTTGAGCACCGCGACCCCGCCCCGGCCGCCCGGCAGGTCGCCCGGCGGCAGCGCCTCGACCAGCTCGCCCTTCGCGGCGGCGATCCCGGCCCGCGATCCGAACTCGCCCAGGTGCGCCGAGCCGACGTTGAGCACGACCCCGATCCGGGGCGGCGCCACCGCGCACAGCGACGCGATGTGGCCCGGCCCGCGGGCGGAGAACTCCAGCACCAGGTGCCGGGTCGCGGCGTCGGCGCGCAGCGCGGTGTAGGGGGTGCCGAGCTCGTTGTTGAACGACTCCGGCGGCGCGACCGTGCGGCCCAGCGGGGCGAGCACGGCGGCCAGCAGGTCCTTGGTCGAGGTCTTGCCGGCACTGCCGGTCACCCCGACGACGGCGAGGCCGGGCAGCGCGCCCAGCACGTGCCGGGCCAGCCGGGCCAGCGCCTCCAGGACGGCGGCGCCGTGCCCGTCCGGGTCGGTCGCGCCCAGGTAGGTGTGGCCGTCCCGGTGCCGGGGCGGCGGCGCGATCACCGCGGGGGCGTCGACCTCGCGGCCGGCCAGCACCCCGACGGCGCCACGGGTGACGGCGCGGGACGCGAAGTCGTGCCCGTCGGCGCGCTCGCCGGGCAGTGCCAGGAACAGCCCGCCCGGGCCCACCGTGCGGGAGTCGAACTCCACCGTCGTCACCGGCCGTGCGGCGTCGTCGTCACCGACCCGGTGCAGCCGGCCACCGGTCACCGTCGCGACCTCGGAGAGCGTCATCTCGATCATGATGACCCCTCCGCCGTCCCCGTGCACCTGTCCACCTGCTCGGTTCGCCCTCCCCAGCTCGTCGCGCCGTCGTTCCCTGCCCGGCCGGTCATGCCCCGGCGCCGATCGCGGCGACCAGCTCGTCCGCGTCGTCGAACGGGTGCTTGACGCCGTGCACCTCCTGGCCGGTCTCGTGCCCCTTCCCCGCGACGACGACGGCGTCCCCGGGCCGGGCCTGGGCGACCGCGTACGCGATCGCCGCCCGCCGGTCCCCGACCTCGAGCACGTCGCCGCGGGCCGGTTCGCCCCACGCGCCGTCCAGCATCGCGGTCCGGATCGCGGCCGGGTCCTCGCCGCGCGGGTTGTCGTCGGTGACCACGAGCAGGTCCGAGCGGACCGCCGCGGCGGCGCCCATCAGCGGCCGCTTGCCGGTGTCCCGGTCCCCGCCGCAGCCCAGCACGGTGATCACCCGGGCGGCCGGGTCGATCTGCGCGCGCAGCGCGTCCAGCAGCGCGACGACGGCGGCCGGCTTGTGCGCGTAGTCGACCACCCCCAGCCAGGGCTGCCCGGCCTCCACCCGCTGCATCCGCCCCGGCACCGACGCCCGCGCGAACCCCTCCGCGGCGACGTCCGGGGAGATTCCGTCGGCGTCCAGGCAGGCCAGCGCGACCAGCGCGTTCGCCACGTTGTAGCGGCCGGGCAGGGACAGGGTCACCGGCTGGGCCAGCCCGCCGGGGCCGAGAGCGGTGAAGGTCTGGGTGCCATCCGGGTGCGCCTGCAGGTCGCGCACCGTCCAGGTCGCGGCCGGACCGGCCGGGTCGGAGCAGACGGTCACGGCGTCGGGCCGGCGCTGCGCCATCCGGCGGCCCCACTCGTCGTCCACGCAGATGACGCCGTGCCGGGCGGCCTCGACGCCATAGCGTGCAGCGCCAGCGGAACGCGCATCGGCATAGCGTGCAGCGCCAGCGGAACGCGCATCGGCATAGCGTGCAGCGCCAGCGGAACGCGCATCGGCATAGCGTGCAGCGCCAGCGGAACGCGCATCGGCATAGCGCGAAGTCGGGCCGGCCCCGGGGTCGGCGCTGTCGATCAGCCGGGCCTTGGCCTCGAAGTAGTCGTCCATCGTCGGATGGAAGTCCAGGTGGTCCTGGGACAGGTTGGTGAACGCCCCGACCGCGAACCGGGACCCACCGACCCGGCCCAGCGCGAGCGCGTGGCTGGAGACCTCCATCGCCACGTCGGTGACGCCCGCCTCGACCATCACCGCGAACAGCGCCTGCAGGTCCGGCGCCTCCGGGGTGGTGAACGCGCTGGGCAGCGCCCGCGGTTCGGCGCCGGGTACCTGGACCCGGGTGCGGACCGTGCCGAGCAGCCCGGTGGCCCGCCCGGCGGCCGCCAGCCCGGCCTCCAGCAGGTGCCCGACCGTGGTCTTGCCGCTGGTCCCGGTGACACCGAGGATCCGCAGCCGGGCGGTCGGCTCGCCGTAGATCGCGGCCGAGACCGGGCCCAGCACCTCGCGCGGCGACGGGTGCACCAGCACCGGGAGCCGGGAGTCCCGGATCTCGGCACGGTCGGCGCCGTCCGGGTCGGTGAGGATCGCCGCCGCGCCGGCGGCGATCGCCTGGCCCGCGTAGTCGGCGCCGTGCGTGTGGGCACCGGGCAGCGCGGCGAACAGGTCGCCGGGGCGCACCGCGCCGGCCCGCAGGGTGGCCCCGGTGACCGTGTACGGGTCGCTCGGGCTCGCCGGGGCCAGCGCGTCGTCGAGCAGCGGGCCGGGTCCGGCGCCCGCGGTCCTCGGGTTCAGCTCCGCGCCGGCCAGCCTGCCGAGCAGCGCCACGTCGACCGGGCGTACCGCGGTCGGCCGGTCGGGCAGCGGTTCCGGAGCCGGGCGACCGGTGTCGCCCGGCCGGGTCCGATACCGCCCGGTCACCGGCGATGCGCCGGACGCGCGTTCCGCCGGAGCTCCACGCTGCGTGGACGCGCGTTCCGCCGGAGCTCCACGCTGCGTAGATGCGCGTTCCGCCGGAGCTCCACGCTGCGTAGATGCGCGTTCCGCCGGAGCTCCACGCTGCGTAGATGCGCGTTCCGCCGGAGCTCCACGCTGCGTAGATGCGCGTTCCGCCGGAGCTCCACGCTTCGGGGTCGAGGCTCGGGCCGTCACGATGCGGGAGATTACCGACCGATGGTGCCCGCCCCGGGCCCGGCACCGGCCCGCGCGGCGGGACGCTCGCCGGTCGTCGCAACGGGGTGGGACGGGTGTCACCGTGTGTCCTTCCGTCTGCCGGGATACGGCCATCCGGCGCAGGTCGGAGGCCGGTGAGCGGCCCGCCGACCGCGTCCGGCCCCGACCGGCGCGGGGTCCCGGACGGGTGAGCGGGCACCGGGACCGGCCGACGCACGGAACGGGCGTCCCGTCGCCCGGTCGCCGGTCCGGGTCCGCGGGCTCAATCGAGCTGCAGGGTCTGCACCGGCGGCGGGGTGGTCTGCACCGGCAGGCCGTCGCGCTGGGCCAGGTAGCTGGCGATGTCGTGGAACAGCGGTGCCGCGCTGCTCCCGCCGCGCGGGGCGTCGAGCATGAGCCCGACCACGAACCGCGGGTCCTGGGCCGGGAGCATCCCGGCGAAGGTGATCCAGTACGACGACCGGGAGTAGGCCCCGGTCTCCGGGTCCACCTGCTGCGCGGTGCCGGTCTTACCGGCCACCTCGAAACCCGGCACGGCGGCCTCCGGGCCGGTGCCGGACTGGCCGCGCTCGTCCTGGGTGACCGCGGTGAGCATGGTGCGCAGGGTCTGCGCGGCCTCCGGAGACATCGTCCGCACCGGCTCGGCCGCCTCGGCCGGCACCCGGACGCCGTCCGGGCCGGTGGTGGCCGAGACGATCCGTGGCGGGACCCGGACACCGTCGTTGGCCACGGCCTGGTACATCCCGGCCATCTGCAGCACGGTCATCGACAGCCCCTGCCCGATCGGCAGGTTCCCGAAGGTCGAGCCGGACCAGGTCGCCCGGGCGGGGACGGACCCGGCGCTCTCGCCGGGCAGCCCGATCCCGGTCTTCTTCCCGATCCCCATCTTCTCGAGCATGGCGGAGAACGCGTCCGGGCCGACCTTCTGCGCGGTCATCAGGGTGCCGACGTTCGACGACTTCGCCAGCACCCCGGTCATCGTGTAGCGATCGAGGCCGTGGTCCCAGGCATCCTTGATCGTCCGGTCCGCGACCTTGATCGACCCCGGGACCTCCAGGACGTCCTCGGGCCGGATGACCCCGGCGTCCAGCGCGGCGGCCATGGTGACCACCTTGTTCACCGACCCGGGTTCGAACGGCGTGGTGACCGCCTTGTTGCCGAGCGACTTCGGGTCCGCCGAGAGCAGGCTCGCCGGGTCGAACGACGAGTCGTCGGCCAGCGCCCGGACCTCACCGGTCTCCCGGTCCAGCACGACCGCCGAGCCGCCGCGCGCCCCGGTCTTCGCCGTGTAGTCGGCGAGCATCCGCTGCACCTGGAACTGCAGGTCGGAGTCGATGGTCAGCTGCACGTCGGACCCCGGGACGGCGGGCTTCTCGGAGCGCACGCTGCCCGGGATCACGGTCTTGCTGCCCTCGGCGGTGTCGGCGATCTGGAACCCGTCCCGGCCGGCCAGCAGCTCGTCGTCGGAGGACTCCATGCCGATCCGGCCGACCAGCTTCTGCGCGTCGGCGCTCCAGGTGGCGGCGCCGATGATGTTCGACGCCAGCGTGCCGCCCGGGTACTGGCGGGCCTCCCGGGGCTCCTCGGCGATCTCCGGGAACTGCTCGCGCAGCGCCCGGGCCGGGGCCGGGTCGACGGCCGTGGCCAGCACGACGTAGCCGCGGTCGGTGGCCAGGCCGCGCTGCAGCTCGCCGAGGTCGCTACCGGTGACCTCCGCGACGGCCCGGGCCATCGCGTCCTTGTAGGCGCCCGCCTCGGCGCCCTTGGTGGAGTTGATCAGTCGCGGGTTGGTGACCAGCGCCTTCGACGCCGTGCTGAACGCCAGCATCGCGCCGTCCTTGTCGGTGATCGCGCCCCGTTCGGCGGGGATCGCGATCCGGCTGGCGCGCTGCTTCTCGGCGTCCGCGGTGAGCGAGCCGGCCTGCACGGTCTGCACGACGACGAGCTTCGCGCCGGAGACGAGCAGCAGGCCGGCCAGCAGCACCCAGGCCAGCCGCAGCCGGAAGCGCGGCTCGTCGGCCGGGGAACGGCGTCCGCCCGGGCGGCGGGGTCCCTTCCCGGGCGGCCCCCCGCCGGTCCCGGGCCGCCGGCCGCCGGAACGAGGCGGGGCGGCCGTCGGCATCAGCCCTGCCCGCCGGCGGCCCGGCTCTCCGCCGGGACCTCGCGCTCGGCGCCTTCCTGCGCTTCCGGCCCGGCGCCGGCCTGCCCGGGCCCGGCCTGCTGCGGGTCGGGCTGCCCGGATCCGGGCTGCTCGGGCGCGGTCCGGCCGGGCTCGGTCTGCGCGAGCGCGGCCTGTTGCGGGTCGGACTCTCCGGGCGCGGACCGGCCCGGGGCATCGGCGGACACGCTCGGGCCGCCGTTCGCCGCGGTGGGCGGCGCGGGCGGCACCGGGGTCTCCGGCACCGGGACGACCGGGGCGGACCCGGTGGCGGCCGTCGGCTCCCCGACCAGGTCCACCTGCCCGTCCGGGCCGACGACCAGGCGGGCCGGGTCGCTGATCGGGACCAGTCCCTGCTCGGTGGCCCGCTGGGACAGCGACGCCGGGCTCTCCAGCACGGCGACCTGCTTGCGCAACGCCTCGGACTGCTCGGTGAGCACACCGGACCGCTGGCGGGCCTCCTGCAGGGCGTAGCTGTCGACCGCGGCCGCGGTCGACAGCCACAGCGTCGCGATCAGTCCGACGGCCAGCAGCACCATGACGACCAGCACGAACTTCGCCCGGCCGGTGTTCTCCCGGGCGATCCGGGCGCGCCGGGTGTCGTGCCCGCGGCGGGTCTCGCCCGGCCCCCGCTGGGCGGGGATCCGGGGCGTGACCGGCCCGGTCCGCCGGGTCTGCGGTCGGGGCCGGGTGCCCGGGGTCCCGGGGCGCTCGATGACGGGTGTGCTCATCGCCGTTCCTGCCTCTCCGCCGTACCTGTCCTGCGGGTGTCGCTCCCGGTGTCGCTCGTGCTCATTCCGCCGGGCTCCTCTCGGCGCTGATGCTCGTTCCGCCGGCGCTTCTCTCGGCCGCGCGCAGCCGCACCGGGGCGGCCCGCGGGTTGCGTGCGGACTCCTCGTCGGAGGCGGTCTCGGAACCCCGGGTCAGCAGCCGGAACTCCGGCTCGTGCCCGGGCAGCTCGACCGGGAGGTCCACCGGGGTGCGCGAGCGGGTCCGCTCGGCCAGCGCCCGCTTCACGATCCGGTCCTCCAGCGAGTGGTAGGCCAGCACCACGATCCGGCCGCTGGGGGCCAGCGCGTCGAACGCCGCGGGCAGGGCGTCGCGCAGCGCCTCCAGCTCGGCGTTGACCTCGATCCGCAACGCCTGGAACGTTCGCTTCGCCGGATGCCCGCCGGTGCGCCGGGACGCCGCAGGCACGGTCGCGTAGAGCAGCTCGACCAGCTCGGCGCTGCGGGTGAAGGGCCGCCGTTCCCGGGCCCGCCCGATCGCCTTGGCGATCGGCCCGGCGAACCGCTCCTCGCCGTACTCGCGCAGGATCCGGCGCAGGTCGCCGACCGGGTAGGTGTTGAGCACGTCGGCGGCGGTCGGCCCGGTCGTCGGGTCCATCCGCATGTCCAGGTCGGCGTCGCGGGAGTAGGAGAAGCCGCGGGCGGTCTCGTCGAGCTGCAGCGAGGAGACGCCGAGGTCGAACAGGATGCCGTCGGCCGGGCCGACCCCGGTCTCGTCGAGGGCCTCGGCGATCCGGTCGTAGACGGCGTGCACCCGGTGCAGCCGGTCGCCGTACGCCGCCAGCCGGCGCCCGGCCAGCTCCAGGGCCTGCGGATCGCGGTCGAGTCCGACGGCGGTGAGCCGCGGGTGCGCGGCGAGCAGCGCGGCGGCGTGGCCGCCCATCCCGAGGGTGGCATCGACGTACACGCGGCCCGGCTCGTCGGGCCGGCTCTCGAGGGCCGGGGCGAGGAGTTCCGAGACCCGGTCGAGGAATACCGGGATGTGCCGGTCGCCGGGCACGGCGTCGGGGTCCGGGGCCGCCTCGGGGGCCGGGGCCGCAGGGTCCCGGGCGTCGTGCTCGCCGTCCACGTCCACCCCCCGGTGCCGATACCCGCTCGGCGGGCCTCACTGGTGCCCCGTCCGTCCCCGGTCGTGTCCTGCGGTCGTGCTCTGGTCGGTGCTGCTGTCGTGCCCTGCGGTCGTACTCCGGTGGTGCCGTCGTGCTGCTCCGGCCGGGAGGCCGTGTCGGTCCCCGTCCGGTCCCGGTTCCCGGCCGGTGCGGGCCGGGACCGGGCAGACCGGCCCCTGGACGAGCACCGGACCGGCTCCCACAGCCGGCTCCGCCACACGTCCGTGGGCGTGCAGGTCCACCCCCCACCCGAACTCCCCAGTCGGGGTGGTGACCCGGCGTCGTCCCCACCCGGGGGCCGTGCCGGCCGGACCTGGCACCGGGGAAGGTGTGCCAGGGCCGGGCGATCACGGCACCCGGGTCGGGACGACGACGGTGAGGTGGTCGTCCTGTCTGTCATGCCGCCGTTCGCGGTCCCGCCCGCCAGCGGGACCTAGAACATTCCGGGCAGGACCTCGTCCTGGGCCTTCGCGAACTCGTCCTCGTGCTGTTCCTGGTACTCCGCCCAGGCCTGCGCGTCCCAGATCTCGGCGCGGGTGAACGCGCCGATCACTACGCAGTCCTTGGACAGTCCGGCGTACCGGCGCAGCTCGGAGGTGATCGCGATCCGACCCTGTCCGTCGGGGTTCTGCTCGTCGGTGCCCGAGAAGAGGTTTCGCTGGAACACCCGCGCCGACTCGTTCGTCAGCGGGGCCGCGGCGACCTTGCTCGCCATCTCGGTGAAGGCGTCACGGGTGAACACGTAGAGGCAGTGGTCCTGCCCTTTCGTGATCATGCAGCCGCCTCGCAACTCGTCGCGGAATTTCGCAGGCAGCGTGAGCCGCCCCTTGTCGTCCAGCCTCGGGGTGTAGGTGCCGAGGAACACCGACCCCACCTCCACCTGGGGCACCTGTTCGCCCCAGCGATCACCACACTACCCCACAACGCCCCACCGTCAACCCGACCCGGCCGGGGTCGCACCCACCCACAACAGGTTCCCGCAGGTCGGAGGCGGTGGGGAGCAGTGGGGGGCGGTCCGCGCCACCCGGTAGCGCGACCGTCCGCCCCAGGGCGGAGCCACGCCCACACCGGGCTCCCCCGTCCCACCGAACCCAGCGTCGTCGCAGTTCAGGAGCGGTTATCCGGGCTCCGGCCGGCCGTGCCGGGGAACCGGTGGGGCGCCGGATGGACGGTGGTGGGGACACCGGTGGGGCGTCGTGGGAGACCGCGGTGGGTGGATGTGGGGTGGCTCCGGGAAGGCGGGTGCCGCACCCGCCGGGCATGCGGTCGCTGCACCGGCCGGCCGCAGCGGTACGACCGGATGGCGGCACCCGATCTCGATCGGGGGAGGTTTGGCAGACTGGGTCCGCCCGCGTATCCATCCGAGGAGGCCCGTTGTCGTCGAGCGCACCCTCTGCGCCGTCCGTGCCGTCCCCCGGTCCCCGCGAGTCCGGCCGCCGCCCGGAGTCGACCGGGGCCGCCGCCTACGGGGCCGAACCGCTGGACGCGGCCGGCGTCGCCGACGTCGTGGGGCGGATCGCCGGCGCGGTGCAGCGGGTGATCGTCGGCAAGCCGGACGCCGTGCGACTGGCCCTGGTCGCGATGCTCGCCGAGGGGCACCTGCTGGTCGAGGACGTCCCCGGGGTCGGCAAGACCTCGCTGGCCAAGGCGATGGCCCGGGCGGTGGACGGGGCCGTGAGCCGGATCCAGTTCACCCCGGACCTGATGC
Organism: Pseudonocardia nantongensis; assembly: GCF_046546495.1. Lineage (NCBI taxonomy): Bacteria > Bacillati > Actinomycetota > Actinomycetes > Pseudonocardiales > Pseudonocardiaceae > Pseudonocardia > Pseudonocardia nantongensis. The sequence goes on from NZ_JBKGXT010000009.1 coordinate 53,656, forward strand.
CCGGCGACATCACCGGGACCTCGGTCTACCACCGGCAGAACGCGGAGTTCGAGTTCCGGCCGGGGCCGGTGTTCGCCAACGTGGTGATCGCCGACGAGATCAACCGGGCGTCGCCGAAGACCCAGTCCGCGCTGCTCGAGTGCATGGCCGAGTACCAGGTCACGGTGGACGGCGGCACCTACCCGCTCGGCGACCCGTTCATGGTCGTGGCCACCCAGAACCCGGTGGAGATGGACGGCACCTACCCGCTGCCCGAGGCGCAGCGGGACCGGTTCACGGTCCGGATCAGTGTCGGCTACCCGGACCCGACCGCCGAGCTGGCGATGCTCGACGAGCACGGCACCGCCGAGCCGCTGGACCGGCTCCGCCCCGTCACCGACCTGCGGACGCTGCGCTCGATGATCGCGACCACCCGCGGGCTGCACACCGCAGCCGAGGTGCGCCGGTACTGCGTGGACATCGTCTCCGGCACCCGGCGGCTGTCCGAGGTGCGGCTCGGCGCCTCGCCCCGGGCGACGCTGCACCTGCTGCGCGCGGCGCGCGCCTGGGCCGTCACCTCCGGCCGCGGCTACGTCGTCCCGGACGACGTGCAGGCCGTCGCCGTCCCCGTCCTCGCGCACCGCCTGGTGCTGGGCCCGGAGGGCGTCGCCGCCCGCCGCTCGGCCGCGGACCTGGTCCGGGGCGTCGTCGGCCGGGTCGCGGTGCCGTCCCCGCCCCGGGGCTGACGTGCCGGCAACCGGCTCCGCGACCGGGCCCGCCACGACCGGCTCGGCGGCGGGCTCGTCGACCGGTCCCGATCCGGGCGATCCCGGCCCGGGCGGCTCGGCGCCGACCGCAGCCCCGCGCCGGGGACGCCGCGCCGCGCTGACCGTGCGGGGCCGCTGCCTGCTCGCCGGCGGTGCCGCGATGGTCGTGTCGGCGATCGCGCTGGACGAGCGGGACCTGGTCCGGATCGGGATCTTCGCGATGCTGCTGCCGCTGCTGGCCCTCCTCGTCGCGCTGCGCTCCCGGCGGACCCTGCAGGTGACGCGCACCCTCGACCCGGCGCGGATCGAGGCCGGCTCCGCCGGCACCGCGTTCCTGCGGATCGCGGGCGGGTCGCTGCTCGGGGCGTTGCGGATCGCCGACGTCGTCCCGGACTCGGCCGGCCCGTCGGACCGCTACCCGCCACGGTTCACCGTGCACCGGCTGGGCCGGCGCGGGGCCCGGGTCGGGTACCCGCTGCGGCCGGCGACCCGCGGCGCGTACCGGATCGGGCCGCTGCGCGGGCGCGGCACCGACCCGCTGGGCCTGGCCGAGTTCCGGCACGACCTGCTGCCCGCCGACCGCTGGCTGGTGCTGCCCCGGGTCACCCCGCTCATCGGACGCCCGTCGCTGGCCTCGACCGTCGCCGGTCGCGGCGCCGAGGGCGGCAGCCGGCCCGGACCCGGTGCCCCGGACGTGCTGATCCGCCCCTACCGGGAGGGCGACGAGCTGCGCCGGGTGCACTGGCGTTCCAGCGCGCGGCGCGACGAGCTGATGGTCCGCCTCGACGACCGCCCGGACCCGACCGCTGTGACGCTCCTGCTCGACCGGCGGGACGCCGCACACCGCGGGCACGGCGCGTCGTCGAGCCTGGAGTGGGCGGTCGCCTTCACCGCCAGCGTCGCCGTGCACCTGCTCCGCCGCGGGGAGGCGGTGACGCTGGTGGACGAGTCCGGCGAGCAGCTCGGCGACCTGCACCTCGGCGCCGGCGGCGAGGACGACGTGCCGCGCCGGCTGGAGTCGCTGGCCGTGCTGCGGCCGTCCGCGACCGCCGGACTGGGCGAGGGCGGCGCGCCCGAGCCGGGGACGGCGCCGTCGGACGGGGTGCTCGCGGTGCTCGGGGCGGCCGGCCCACAGGACGTGACGGCGCTGGTCGCGGCGTGGCCGCGGGGCGGACACGCGGTGCTGCTCGACGTGGAGGGCTGGGCCGGGTCCGGGACCGGGCCGGGCGGCACCGCCCCGGGACGCGCAGCGACGACCGCCGCGGCCGCGCTGCGCCGGGCCGGGTGGCAGGCCACCGTCGTCCCCGCCGGGACGGCCGTGCAGCAGGCCTGGGCCGACGCGTGCGGTGACCCGTCCCCGGCCGGGGGCGCATGGTGACGCCCGCACCCCGCACGCCGGCGTCCCGCCTCGCCCGTCCGGCCGGCCACGACGACGGAGGTGCCCGGTGACCACCACCGCCCCACCCGCGACGACGCCGCCGGCCGCCCCGTCCGGGGGGCCCCGGCCGCCGCGCTGGTCCGCGGCGGCGGCACCGCTGGCGTCCGGTCTGGCGGTGCTGCTGGCCGGCTCCGCGACCGGGGCGGTGGTCGGCGGCGGTGCCTGGTTCGCGCACGCCGCGGTGGCCGTCGCCATGGTCGTCCTGGTCGGCGCGCTGCTGGTTGCGGTGCGGGCCTGGCTGGCCGCACCCGGGCAGCTGGTCGCGCTGGCCGCTCTGGTCACCGGCTGGTTCACCGACGAGGGCGTCCTCGGTGTGCTGCCCGGCCCGGCGGCGCTCGGCGAGCTCGGCACGCTGCTCCGCGCCGCCGGGCAGCAGATCGACACCGGCCTGCCGCCGGTCGACCCGACGCCGGAGATCCTGCTGCTGGTCACCCTCGGGTTCGGGACGCTGGCGATCGCGGTGTTCGGCCTCGCGGTCACCGTCGCGGCACCGGCCGCGGCCGGGGTGCCGCTGCTCGTGGTGTTCGCGGTCCCGACGGCGGTGGCGCCCGAGCTGCTGCCGTGGTGGTCGCTGGTCGCCGCGGGCGCCGGGTACGGCCTGCTGCTGCTCCTGCGCCCGGACCGGCTCCGGCAGGCGCCGGGCGGGGTCGCGGTCGTCGGCGTCGCGGTGGTGGGGGCGTTGCTGCTGGGATCGGCGGCGACCGCGGTCGGTACCGCCGGCCGGTTCGACGCCGGCGCCGCCGGGTCCGGCGGGGGCGCGGACGGCTCGATCGGGCTGAACCCGTTCACGTCGTTGCGCGGGCAGCTGACCCGCGACGAGCCCCGGGACCTGTTCCGGGTGCAGGGCCTGCAGACCCCGACCTACCTGCGGGCGCTCACCCTGCAGTCCTACGTCCCGCAGGAGGGCTGGCAGGCGGGCCGGCCGCTGCCCGGGGTGCCGCTGGCGGGCCCGCTGCCGGCGTCGACGTCCGGGCCGGCCGGTGAGCAGACCGTGCAGGTGGAGAACCTCGGGTTCCGGGACTACTGGCTGCCGGTGTTCGGCGACCCGACCTCGATCACCGGGCCGTCGGAAACCGACTGGTCCTACGACGCCGCGGGCGGCATCGCCTACAGCGAGCGGCCGCACGAGGAGGACGGCTGGACGCAGGCGATGCGGCTGCCCGAGCCCTCGGCCGAGCAGCTGCGGGCGGCCACCGGACCGGTCACGGTGGACCGCGGCTACCTGGACACCTCGGGGGTGGACCCGCGGGTCGCCGCGATCGCCCGGGACGTGACGGCGGGCGCGTCGACCCCGTTCGACCGGGCGATGGCACTGGAGAACCACTTCAGCGGGCCGGGCTCGCCGTTCACCTACAGCCTGTCCACCGCCCCGGGCGGGGGCGGCGACGCGCTGGTGGACTTCCTGACCCGGGGCCGGACCGGCTACTGCGAGCAGTACGCGTCGGCGATGGCGGCGATGCTGCGGTCGGTCGACGTCCCGGCCCGGGTCGCGGTCGGGTTCACCGCGGGCGACCCCGGTCCGGACGGCCGGCTGGTCAGCACCGAGGACGCGCACGCCTGGGTCGAGGCCTGGTTCCCGGGCTACGGCTGGCAGACCTTCGACCCGACGCCGCTGGCCGACGGCCGGACGATCGAGCCCGGCTACGTGCAGCAGGCCCGCGAGCAGCAGGGCGGCGAGCCCGCACAGCAGCAGCCCGCGGCCCCGGCGCCGAGTCCCGCTCCCCCGCCGCCGTCCGGCGGCGGGGCGTCCCCGGACCCGCCGCCCGCCGAGGGCGACGACCCGGCCGCGCCGGTGGAGACCGCCGCCACCGGCTGGTGGCCGGTGGCGGCCACGGCCGCCGCCGTGCTGGCCGGTCTGGCGCTGCTGGCCCTGGTGCCGGCGCTGTGGCGGCGCCGGCAGTACGCCCGCCGGGCGGGCCTGGCCCGGGCCGGTGGGACCGGGGCCGCCGCGGCGGCCTGGGACGAGGTGCTCGCCGCGTCCCGGGACCACGGGGTGCCGGTGCCACCCGGGGACACCGTGCGGGCGGCCGCGGCGCGGATCGTCGAGGAGCACGGGCTGGCGGGCCGGCCCGCCGAGGCGCTGCACGAGCTCGCCGGGCGGGTCGAGGCCAGCTGGTACGGCGGCCTGCTCCCGGCAGCCGGGATCCTGGACGGCCTGGTCGACGAGATCCGGACCGCCATCGCCGCCGGTGGGACGTCGCTGCGGGCCCGGGTGCTACCGCCCTCGGTGGTGCCGGAGGTCCGCCGTGCCGGCCGCCGCACCGACGACCCCACCACAGTCACCTCCGACCCCGGCCACTCCGACCCCGGCCACTCCGACCCCGGCCGCTCCGACCCCGAGACCGCCGACACCACCGGCCGCTGAGCCGCTCCTCCCCTGGCGCCCCGGATGTCCCGAGGGGCACCCTCGCCTCTGCCAGGGCCCCGAGGGTGCCCCTCGGACGGCACGGTGCCCCTCGGACGGCACGGTGCCCGGGGCCGCACACACGACGGCGGGGTGGGACACCGTGTGGCGTCCCACCCCGCGGGATGGTCGTGCGTGCGGCCCCGGGCCGCCGCGGTCACTCCTGCTCGAAGCGACGCCGGAAGCGCTCCTCCATGCGACCGGTGAAGCCGTCGTTGTCGCCGGGCTTCTCCTTCGACGACGACTCCTCGGCGCCTTCCCCGGGCTGACCGTTCTTGCCGCGGGACCCGATCGAGGTCACCGCGAGGAGCGCCCCGCCCAACATGGCGAGGAAGCCCACGATGCTGACGACGGGCACGTCCCCGATCCAGAGCGCCTGGACGGCGACACCCACGACGAGCAGGACCAGACCGAGCAGAAAGAGCAGGGCTCCCTGGATCCGGCGCCGGCGGGCGGGCTTGCTCATACGCCCGCCGCTCACCGAGGAAGCGAACTTGGGGTCCTCCTGGTAGAGGGCTCGTTCGATCTGTTCGAGCAGGCGCTGCTCGTGCTCGGAGAGCGGCATGCCTTCACCTCCGGCACACGAAATCGGACGGTAGGTCGTGTCGGTCCGTGCCTCCCTGGCCGAATCCGACGCGACGGGCGCCCAGCCCGGGCGTCTGGGACCAAGAGTACGAGGCGAACCGGGTTGCGACCACCCGGACCGGCCAACCCGTGCGGCTGATCGTCGAGTGGGCGGCGTGGCGCGGCGTGTCGTCGGTCACGACGGCCCGAGCGGCAACACCGGAACGGGGGTGGCGCGCGGGTGAACGGCGGATGGAACGGTCACCACCAGCAGCCGGCGGGCGACCGTGTGGCGACGATGCGGCGGCCGTGTGGCGTCGCCCTCGCCCCGCTCAGGACCGTCGGGCGAGCAGATGCAACCGCGGGGCGACCTCGCCCAGCGCCGGGACCGCGGACGCCAGCGCGTCCAGTTCGTCCTGCTCCTCCCGGCCGACCTGTTCGCCCTCGGCACCGGGCCCGGCCAGCCAGGCCTCCAGGGTCCCGTCGCCCTGCAGGACCTCCACCTCCAGCCGCCCGGTGGCCACCGCGAGCTCGCGCAGCTGCGCGATGTCGAACCGGCGTTGCAGGCGGTCCTCCGGACCGTCGCGACCGTCCGGATCGGCGAGCAGCCGACGCGCCTCGGCCAGCCGGCCGCCGGCGACCCGGCCGATGAAGGCGCCGTAGCGGCCGACGGTCAGCACCGAGACCGCACCGCCGGGCGCCGCCGCGGCGGCCAGCGCCGCCAGCACCGGGCCGGGCCGGTCGACGACCTCGAGCAGCCCGTGACCGAGCACCAGGTCCGCGCCGTCGGGCGGGGCGACGTCGGCGAGGGTGTCGACGTCGCCGTGCAGCGGGGTGATCCGCTCGGTGACATCGGCCTCGCGTGCCCGGCGGGCCAGCGTGGCCAGCGCGTTCGGACTGGTGTCCACGACCGCGACCGGGCAGCCCGCCGACGCGAGCGGCACCGCCCAGATGCCGCTGCCACCCCCGACGTCGAGTACCCGGGGCGCGCTACCGCCGGACTCCCGCCGGAACCGGTCGATCTCGGCGTCCAGTGCCCGGAACACGGCCGCACCGCGCGCTGCTCCGGCCTGCTCCCGTGTCGGCGATTCCACGCCCGCAGCCTAGTGGTCGGTGCCCGTGGCCCCGGGCGGGCGCACCGGGGACCGGCCGGATCCGGACCCGGATCGCAGCACGACGGGCGCCCGCGCAGCGCGCGGACAGCACGGTAGGTTGCACGGGTGCAGGTCGTCGCCACGCTCAGTCTCAAGGGCGGCGTCGGGAAGACCACCGTCGCGCTCGGTCTCGCCGGCGCGGCGCAGCGGCACGGTGTGTCCACGCTCGTGGTCGATCTCGACCCGCAGGCCAACGCCACCACCGCGCTGGACCCCGAACCCACCACGGCCACCGTCGCCGACGTCCTCGACGAGCCCCGCAGAGCGGTCGTCGAGCGGGCGATCGCACCGTCGGCCTGGGGCGAGGGTCTGGACGTGCTGGTCGGCGCCGAGCAGACCGAGCGGCACAACCACCCCGATCCGGGCGCGGCGCAGCTGCACCGGCTGGACCGGGCGCTGCAGCGGATGGCCGGCGAGCTGATCACCCCCGACGACGCCGACGGGCCCGGCGCCGAGCGGTACCGGCTGGTGATCGTCGACTGCCCGCCCTCGCTGGGCCAGCTGACCCGCAGCGCGCTGTCCGCGGCGGACCGGGCGATCCTGGTGACCGACCCGACGATGTTCTCGGTGTCCGGGGTGCAGCGGGCGTTCGACGCGGTGCAGACCGAGCGCGAGCGGTCGAACGACCGGCTGCAGCCGCTCGGCGTCCTGGTGAACCGGGTCCGCCCGCGCAACACCGAGCACGAGTTCCGGATCAGCGAGCTGCGCGAACTGTTCGGGCCGCTGGTGTTCGGCAACGTGCTGCCCGACCGGTCGGCGGTCCAGCAGGCGCAGGGCGCCTGCCTGCCGATCCAGTCCTGGGACACCCCCGGTGCCCGCGAGGTGTCCGCGGTGTTCACCTCCCTGCTCGGCCGGCTGCTGCGCAGCGGCTCCCGGGACCGTCCGGCCGCCTCCGCCTGACCCGGGAGCCCGGGCCCCACTGCGGCGCGCTCAGCGCGGCAGCAGCAGCTGCACCCGGGCGACGAACTCCTCGGCCTGCCGGAGCAGGTCGTCGGCGTCCCGGCGGCCGACCAGCCGGCCGATCCCCGCCTCGGCCGCGGCCCGGGTCCGCGAGCAGGACGCGAAGAACGCCGACCACTCCCCCAACTCCGGCGCGACCTCGGCGAGCAGCCGCCAGACGTCGCGCGGGGCGCCGCGCCGGGTCCGCGGACGGGCCCGCATCGCCAGTACCGCCGCTCCCGCCCGCAGCGCGGCCAGGTACGCGGCCGGGTAGCGGCGCAGCGGGTCGGGCTCCCGGTGCGCCTCGGCCAGCTGGTCGGCGGCCTGCCGCAGCAGCGCGAGCGCGTCCCGCGAGGGTGGAGGGACCCCGTGACCCCGGGCCGGCGGCGGAGCCCCGCGACCGCGGGCGGGCACCGCTCCGGTGCGCCGCCCGGCGCTCCGGCATCCGTCGGCGCTCTGCCGCGTCGCCGGCACCTCCAGGTCGAGCTGCATCGTCCTGCCCATCGCCCGCCTCCGTTCCTCGGTCACCGCTCGTCCCACCGGGGCCCCGCTCCGCACGTCACTCATCGGTCCGCCGACCGCACCAGGTCCCAGACACCGGGCCCGGCACGCATCCGCAGCACCACCTCACGGGGCGGCTCGTGCGGCTCCTCCACCGAGCGGGCCAGCACCCGCCAGCAGCTCAGCCGGTCCCCGCCGACCGGCATCGGCGACGGGAACGGCCACGGCGACTCCTCGATCCACTGGTCCCGCACGCCGGTGACCAGGAAACGCTCCCCACGGCGGGAGGGCCGCCGCTGGAACTCCACCGGCTCGCCGTTCTGCCAGCGCACGTCGATGGCCGCCGGCTGCCGCGACCGGAACAATCGGGTGAAGCCGCCCACTGCCATCACGCCCCTTCCCCGGGCCCGGGTCCTCGGCTCCCGGCACCGGTCTCCACCGGACGCCCGGTGCCGGGGTGCTTCCCCCACCCCGCACACCGGACGGCCGGATGTCGAACGCGTGTTCGACACCATTAGTAGAACGCGTGTTCGACCCGTCGTCAAGTCGGCGCCCGGGTGGTCGTGGGCACCGTCCGGGGCCGCGCGCCGGGCCGCCGCGTGATGTGATGGAGGCATGCACCAGCCCGTCCGTCCCGGAGCGGCCCGGAGGCCGTCGTGACATCGGCGCCGGCGCAGCCACGGCTGGTCGGCCTGAGCCGCAGCGAGTTCGCGGACCGACTCGCCGAGGCCATCGACGTCTACGTCACCGCGATGGGCTATCCGCGGTCCACCGCCCGGCAGCGCCGCTCGCTCTGGCTCGAACACTCCTACCGGCCGGGCTGGCAGGCCGTCGGGTGGGTCGACGACCGGGATCGGCTGGTCGGGATCGGGTACGGCTACTGGGGTGGTGCGGGCCAGTGGTGGTTCGAGGAGGTCCGGCGCGGGCTGCGAGCCCGCCGCGGGGACCCCGACGCCGTCGCCCAGGAATGGCTGGACGACTACTTCGAGCTCACCGAGCTGCACGTGCACCCGCAGGCGCAGGGCGCCGGGCTCGGCGAGGGCCTGCTGCGCGCGCTGGCCGCGGACGCGCACCGCGCCCGGATGCTGCTCTCGACCCCCGAGCACGGCCAGGCGCCGCCCGGCCGGGCGTGGCAGCTCTACCGGCGCACCGGGTTCCGCGACGTGCTCCGCGAGCACCTGTTCACCGGGGACCCGCGGCCGTTCGCCGTGCTGGGCCGGAAGCTGCCCCTCGCCGGACGCGGACCGGACCCCGGAACGGATCACCCGACACACGCCCCCGCGTGACGGCGGGAGCGTCGGTGCCGGGTGGCACGATGACCACCATGCCGCTCCCCCGCCCGGACGAGGCCGCCGCCGACGCGCCCGACACCGCCGCCGCCGACGTCCCCGCCGCGCGCCGGCGGACCGGGAGCGGCCGCCGCGGACGGGCCGCCGCGCTGCTCACGGTGCTGGCACTGCTCGCCCTGACCGGGTGCACCCGGGTGCAGGCCGGGCTGGCCGTCCAGCCCGACGACACGGTGGACGGCAACATCGTGATCGCCACCCCGGAGGGCGCCCCGGAGGGGTCCGGGCCGGAGATCACGGTGCCGCCGCAGCTCGAGGACCGGGTCGACGTCACCTCCTACGACCAGGACGGCTTCGTCGGGTCGTCGGTGAGCTTCTCGGACCTGAGCTTCGCCGAGGTCTCCGAGCTCAACCTGCTCGGCGGCAGTGCGGCCGCGCGGGCCGACCTGGAGCTGCGCCGGGCCGGCGAGCGGATCGGGGTGCAGGGCCGGGCGGATCTGACGACGATGCCGGTGGACGGCGCCGACGTCCGGCTCGCGATCAGCTTCCCGGGCGAGGTCATCGAGACCGACGGCGAGTCCGAGGGCGGCACCGTGACCTGGGACTTCGCCCCAGGCGAGGTCACCCAGCTGAACGCGTCGGCGATCTCCACGGACCCGAACGCGCCGTCGGTGGTGGGCTGGACGCTGCTGCTGGTCGGCCTCGTCGCGCTCGCCTCGGGCGCGGCGGTGCTGCTCGCCCGCCGGGACCGCAACCCGCCGATCCGCCGCTGACCCCACACCTACCCCACACCGACACGGCGACGGCGGGCCCCGGAGCGGGACCCGCCGTCGTCGGGGAACGGGAGGTGCGGCCGGTCAGGCCCGCACGGCCGCCGGCATCGCCGCCACGGGCTCACCGGCCGTCGGCCCCGGCCCGCCATCGGCCAGGCCGAGGCGCTCGACCAGCTCGGTCGTCGCCGTGGAGCGGTTCAGCGAGTAGAAGTGGATCCCCGGGACGCCCTCGGCGATCAGCCGCTCGCAGAGCTCACCGGTGACCTCCATGCCCGCCGGCCGGAACGACTTCGGGTCACCGGAGTACGGCGACAGCCGCTCGATCAGCGACTCCGGCAGCGGCGAGCCGGACAGCTCCGGCCCCTTGTGGAAGGTCTTCTCCGAGGTCAGCGGCATGATTCCGGGGATGATCTGCTGGTCGAACCCGGCGGCGGCCACCCGGTCGCGCAGCCGCAGGAACCCCTCTGGCTCCAGGAACAGCTGGGTCACCGCGAACTCCGCGCCGGCCCGGAACTTGCCGATCAGCTTCTCGGTGTCGGACTCGAGGTCGGCCGAGCGCGGATGACCGTAGGGGAACGCGGCCACACCGACACAGAACGGGCCGGACCGCTTGATCAGGCTCACCAGCTCGTCGGCGTACTCGAGGCCCTCGGGGTGCTTCACCCACTCACCGAGCGGGTCCCCGGGCGGGTCACCGCGCAGCGCCATGATGTTGCGCACGCCCGCCGCCGCCAGCGACCCGATGACGTGCCGCAGCTCGTCCCTCGAGTGCGAGACGGCCGTGAGGTGCGCCATCGAGCACAGCGTGGTGTCGGTGGCGATGCGCTCGACGGTGCGCACGGTCCGGTCGCGGCTCGAGCCACCCGCGCCGTAGGTCACCGACACGTAGGCCGGGTCGAGCACCTCGAGCCGGCGGATGGCCCGCCAGAGGTCCGCCTCGCCCTGATCGTCCTTCGGCGGGAAGAACTCCACCGCGAAGAAGGGGCGCTCGACGCTGATCCGTTCGGTCACCGTGGATGCAGTAGTCGTCGTCACGCATCGCACCTTACGTTGCTCAGGGCGGAACAGAAGACCGAAAGGGCGTGCGTCACCGGCTGGCGGGCCGGTGTCGTACCCCACCGATAGCCTGGGTCCGTGCCCGATCCAGCCGATCACGCCGACCCGCACAGCACCGCCGCCGAGCCGTCAGGATCGCCCGGATCGCCCGGTGTGACCGGCCTGACCGAGGCCGCTCCCACCCCGCTGGACGACGCGCTGCCCCAGCACGTGGAGCGGGTGCTGGCCGGTTACCTGGATCAGCGCCGCACCGAGGTGCTCGGCGTCGACCCGGCGGTGGCCCAGGCCGTGGACGCGCTGGCCGGGTTCGTCCTCGGCGGCGGGAAACGGCTGCGCCCCACGTTCGCCTGGTGGGGCTGGCGCGGCGCGGGCGGCGACCCGTCCGGCGAGCACGCCCAGGGCGTGCTGACCGCGATCGCGTCGCTGGAACTGATCCAGGCCTGCGCCCTGGTGCACGACGACCTGATGGACGCCTCCTCCACCCGCCGCGGCCGCCCGACGGTGCACGTCGAGTTCGCCCGCGCGCACGCGGCCCGCGGCTGGTCCGGACCGCCTGCCCGGTTCGGCGCCGCGGTGGCGATCCTGGTCGGCGACCTGGCCCAGGTGTGGGCCGACGACATGTTCCACTCCGCGCTGCTGCCCGAGGGGGCCCACGCCCGGGCGGCTGAGCCCTGGCGGGCGATGCGCACCGAGGTGCTCGCCGGGCAGTACCTGGACGTGCAGGCCCAGGCGTCCGGGGACGCCAGCGAGGGGACCGCGCTGCGGATCGACCGGTTCAAGACGGCCGCCTACACCGTGGAGCGGCCGCTGCACCTGGGCGCGGCGATCGGCGGAGCCGACCCGCGGGTGCTCTCCGCCTACCGCCGCTACGGCGCGGACATCGGAGTGGCCTTCCAGCTGCGGGACGACCTGCTCGGCGTGTTCGGTGACCCGCAGGTCACCGGCAAGCCGGCCGGGGACGATCTGCGTGAGGGCAAGCGGACGCTGCTGGTCGCCGCCGCCTTGCAGCGGGCCGAGCAGCGCGGCGACCGGGCCGCCCAGGACGCCGTCCGCACGGCACTGGGCGATCCGGACCTGGACGGCGCGGGGCTGGACCGGGTCCGCTCGGTGCTGTCCGACCTCGGCGCGGTGCAGGTCGTCGAGCAGCGGATCGCCGCGCTGACCGGGTCCGCGCTGGACGCGCTGGACGCGGAGCCGGTCGCCGAGCCGGGGCGGTCCGCGCTGTTCGAGCTGGCCGAGCGGGCCACCCGGCGGGCCTGGTGAGCCGCGCCGGGAGCCCGCGGCAGGTCGAGGGGCCGACCGGGCACGTCGTCGTGGTCGGGGCCGGGCTGGCCGGCCTGTCCACCGCGCTGCACCTGCTCGGTGCCGGACGCCGGGTGACGATCGTCGAACGCGAGTCGTTCCCCGGCGGGCGCGCCGGGCGGCTCGACGTGACCGACGAGCACGGCGGGTACCGGCTCGACACCGGGCCGACCGTGCTGACCATGCCCGATCTGCTGGACTCGGCGTTCGCCGCGGTCGGCGAGTCCACCGCGGACCGGCTGGACCTGGTGCGGCTGGACCCGGCTTACCGGGCGGAGTTCGCCGACGGCTCGGCGATCGCCGTGCACACCGACGCCGCCGCGATGGAGCAGGAGGTCCGGGCGACCTGCGGCCCGGAGTCGGCGGCCGGCTACCGGCGCCTGCGCCGCTGGCTGACCGAGCTGTACCGGGCCGAGATGGGCTCGTTCATCGACGCCAACCTGGACTCGCCGTTCTCGCTGGTCGGCCCGGACCTGGCCCGGCTGGTGGCGCTCGGCGGGTTCGGCCGGCTCGGTCCGCGGATCGCCCGGCTGCTGCCCGACGAGCGGCTGCGCCGGATCTTCTCGTTCCAGGCCCTCTACGCCGGCGTGGCGCCGCAGCGCGCGCTGGGCGCCTACGGTGTGATCGCCTATATGGACACGGTCGCCGGGGTCTGGTTCCCGCGCGGCGGGATGCGGGAGCTGGGCACCGCGCTGGCCGGCGCCGCGGCCGACGCGGGCGCCGAGATCCTCTACGGCCGGGACGTCGTCGGGCTGGACCGGGTGGGCGACCGGGTCCGCGCGGTCCGGCACCGCGCGCACGGCGAGACCGGGGACACCGCGGCCGAGGTCGCGTGCGACGCCGTGGTGCTCACCCCGGAGCTGCCGGTCGCCTACGACCTGCTCGGCGGCGCACCGCGTCGCCCGGTGTCGCTGCGCTGGTCGCCGTCCGCGGTGGTCGTGCACGCGGGCCTGCCCGCGCCGCGGCCCGGGACGGCCGAGCACCACCACACGATCTCGTTCGGCGGGGCCTGGGAGGGCACCTTCCGCGAGATCATCGACGAGGGCCGGTTGATGAGCGACCCGTCGCTGCTGGTCACCCGGCCCGGCAGGACCGACCCGGGGTCGGCACCGAGCGGCCGGGAGCAGCTGAGCGTGCTGGCGCCGTGCCCGAACACCGCCGTCTCCGGCATCGACTGGGACCGGGTCGGCCCGGCCTACGCCGAGGAGCTGTTCGGGGTGCTCGTCGACCGCGGGCTGGTGGCTCCGGGCGCCACACCGAGCTGGACCCGGATGTGGACGCCGGATGACTGGGCCGCCGCCGGGATGGCCGCGGGGACACCGTTCTCGGCGTCGCACACCCTGGCCCAGACCGGGCCGTTCCGGCCGCGCAACCTGGTGCGCGGGGTCTCGAACGCGGTGCTCGCCGGCTGCGGCACCACGCCGGGCGTCGGCATCCCGCCGGTGCTGATCTCCGGACGGCTCGCCGCCGAACGGATCACCGGCCCCCGATCGGCGCACGCCGGAGCGGGCCCCCGGGCGGCGGTGCACCGAGCAACCGGCGGCCGAGGGCCGGAACAGGCGTACAACCCGCCCGTGGAATGATTCACCCCACGATGACCGCGCAGCCCTCGACGCCGCTCCCCCGTCCGGAGGCACCCGCCACGGTGACCGCCGAGCCGGTGCTCCCGCCCGCGCGGGGACCGGTCGGCACGCCGGAGGCGGGCCGCACCTCCCGGATCGCCGACCGGCTCGGCCGGCCGCCGCGCGGCACCCTGCTGCTGGGCCTGGCGGCGTCGCTGCTGATGCTCGTCGGGGCCCCCGGCAGCGGCGGCATCCCGATGCGGGACCCGGTGCTGGGGAACTCGGCGCTGTCGTTCTGGCGCTACGGACACGGTGCGCTGATCGCCGGAGCGCTGATCTACCTGGGCCTGGCGCTGATGGTGTGGGCCTGGGTGCGGCTGGGCCGCGACGTGCTGGCGCACCGGGCCGGCGGCCGCGCGGTGCTGACCGTGGCCGGGGTCTGGCTGATCCCGATGCTGGTCACGCCGCCGCTGTTCACCCGCGACCCGTACAGCTACCTGGCCCAGGGCGCGCTGCCGCTGGCCGGGTTCGACCCGTACGTCGTCGGGCCGGACTCGATGGGCGGGATCTTCACCGACAACGTGCACTTCTTCTGGCAGGACACCCCGGCGCCGTACGGGCCGCTGTTCATCGCGCTCGCACAGGGGATCGTGCTGCTGGCCGGGAAGAACCTGCTGCTCGGCGTGGTCCTGATGCGGCTGACGCTGGCGACCGGGCTGGTGCTGCTGGTCGCGGTGCTGCCGGCACTGACCCGGCACCTGGGTGGACGCCCGGCGGTGGCGCTGTGGCTGGCGGTCGCGAACCCGGTGATGGTCGTACACATGATCGGCGGGATCCACAACGATCTGCTGGTCGTCGGGATGCTGCCGCTGGCGGCGCTGCTCGCGCTGCGCGGCCGGTTCCTGACCGCGATCGTCGTGGCGACGCTGGCGATGGCGGTGAAGGCCTCGGCCGGGCTGATCCTGCCGTTCCTGGTGCTGCTCTGGGCGGCGAAGCTCCGCGGGTCGTTCTGGTCCCGGCTGGTGCGTACCGGGCTCCCCTCGGTCGCGGTGTTCGGCGTCCTCTTCGGGGCCGTCACGGTGTTCACCGGGCTGGGGCTGGGCTGGCTGCCCGCGCTCAAGTCGCCATCGTTGATCGTGAACTGGCTGTCCTGGCCCACCGGGGCCGGTCAGGCGTTGCACGGCGTGCTCGGCATGTTCCTCGACGACCTGAACGAGCAGGCGTTCGTCGACGTCGCCCGGGTGGTCGGCGCCGCGCTGCTGGTGCTGCTGGTGGCCGGGCTGTGGTGGAGGGCCCGGGGCGGCGGTGCCACCGCGGTGCACCACGCCGGGGTGGCGCTGGCGCTGGCCGCGGTGCTCTCCCCCGCGACCCTGCCGTGGTACGTGAGCTGGGGTTTCTCCCTGCTGGCGATGGCGGCCTGGAGTGCCCGCGGGCTGCAGTGGGTGGTGTTCGGCTCGGTCTGGATGATGATCGTCTACTACCCGACCGGGGAGACCGCGCTCTACAACTGGCCGTTCCTGGCGCTGTGCGCCGCGGGCGGTGTGCTGGCGGCGGTCTCGCTGCTGCACCCGGACCCGCTGCGGCTGCGCCGGCGGAGCGCCGACGGCGACACCCCGCCGACCGGTTCGCCCGCTCCGGGCACTCGTGAGGGCCCGGGCCCGCTGGTCCCGGCCACCCCCGCGTCCCTGGTCGACGGCACCGCCGGCCGCGGCTGACCCGGTGCGCACGACCCGGCAGGGAGGTGCGTCGGCGGCGGCACGCGCGGAGCTGGACGCCGCCGGACTGACCGATCCTGCGCTGCGCACGGCGTACGCTGCCTGCCGGGGCCTGCACGCGGCGCACGGCCGGACGTACTTCCTGGCCACGCGGCTGCTGCCCCCGCCACGGCGGGTGGACATCCACGCCCTCTACGGCTTCGCCCGGCAGGCCGACGAGATCGTCGACGACCCGGACGGTGCCGGAGGCGGGGACCCGGGCGCCCGGCTGGACGCCCTGGACGCCGACCTGACCGCGGCGCTGGACGGCGCGCCGCCGCCCGGAGCCCGGCCCGAGGTCGTCGCCGTCGCCGAGACCGCCCGCCGCTACGACCTGCACCCGGGCCTGTTCCGGGACTTCATGGCGTCGATGCGGATGGATCTCACCGTCACCGGCTATGCCGACGACGCCGAACTGGCTCGCTACGTGCACGGTTCGGCCGCGGTGATCGGGTTGCAGACGCTGCCGGTCCTGGGCACGGTCGTGCCGCGCGCCGAGGCCGAGCCGCACGCGGCGCTGCTGGGTGTCGCGTTCCAGATGACCAACTTCCTGCGCGACGTCGGCGAGGACCTCGACCGCGGCCGGGTCTACCTGCCCGCCGAGGAGCTCGCCGCGTTCGGGGTGGACCGCGAGCTGCTGGCCTGGTGCCGGCGCACCGGCCGCGGCGACCCGCGGGTGCGGCGGGCGCTGGCCCACCTGTGCGCCCGCACCCGGGCGACCTACCGGCGCGCCGACCCGGGCATCCCGATGCTGGAGCCGGTGTCGCGGGCCTGCGTCGGCGCGGCCCGCACGCTCTACGCCGGCATCCTCGACGAGATCGCCGACGCCGGTTACGACGTGCTGCACCGCCGGGTCGCCGTGCCGAACCGGCGCCGGCTCGCGGTCGCCTCATCCGGCCTGGCCCGCGCCCTCACCGCCCGTGCCCGCGCCCCACGAACGACCGGGCGCTGACGAGCGCCGCTGCCCACGGCGTCACCGCCCCGGACACCCGCAGAACGCGCACGACTTCGGAGAACGCGCGCCCGATCGGATGCGCGTTCTCCGATCCGGTGCGCGTCTGCGGGGTACGGGGTGCGTGGTGCGTGGTGTGGCCGGACGGTGCGGGCGGCCCGGTGGTGCCGGCAGCCCGGTGGTGGCGCCGTGGCGCCGGGCGGCGGCGCGGACGGAACGGCTCAGAACGCCATCGCCTGGGCGCGGCGCTTGACCTCCTTGTGCCGGCCGGCCTTGATCGCCGCGACCGGGCTGCCGGACAGCGACTCGTCGTCGGTGAACAGCCAGCGGAGGATGTCCGGATCGTCGTAGCCGCCGTCGCGCAGCACCATGATGGTGCCGGACAGGCCGCGCACGACGTCGTCCTCGGTCAGGAAGGCGGCCGGGACGACCACGTCGTGCCCGATCTTGATCGACAGCAACTGGCCCTCACGGACCAGCTGGTGCACGCGGGAGGCAGGAATCGACAGCCGGGCGGCGACCTCGGAGACCGGGAGGGTGTCCTCGGTGACCGCCGCGGGGAGGGGCTCACTCACAGCGGGACACTGTCCCACATCACTCCGTCGTGGTTCACCCGCCGCGCCGGGTGGGTCCCGGAGCGACCGATCGGGCGAAGTAGCCTTCGGTACGTGAGCGCACCGTCCGGACCGGCCGATCGTGGCCCGGCGGGTGGGGCCGGACGGATCGCTGCCGACGGCCTCGACCCGGTGCTGCTCGACGGCCGCTACCGGGTCGGGCCGGTCCTGGCCCGCGGCGGGATGTCCACCGTCCATCACGGTACGGACACCCGGCTCGAGCGCGCCGTCGCGATCAAGGTGATGGACCCGCGGATGGCCGGGGACCACGCGTTCCGCACCCGGTTCGACCGGGAGGCCCGGCTCGCCGCGCGGATCGACCACCCCTCGGTCGTCGCGGTCTACGACCGGGGCACCGTCCCGGCCGGGCCGCTCGGCGAACCGAGCCTGTTCGTCGTCATGGAGCTGGTGGACGGCGGCACCCTGCGCGACGTGCTGCGGCACCGCGGCGCGCTCGGCCTGCCCGCCACCGTGCAGGCGCTCGACCCGGTGCTGGCCGGACTGGCCCGCGCGCACCGGCTCGGCATGGTGCACCGGGACGTGAAACCGGAGAACGTGCTGATCTCCTCGTCCGGCGAGGTGAAGGTGGCCGACTTCGGTCTGCTCACCGCAGCCGCGGAGGCCGGTGTCAGCCACGCCGGGATGATCCTCGGGACGATGGCCTACCTCTCCCCCGAGCAGGTGGAGACCGGTCGCGCGGACGCCCGCAGCGACGTCTACGCCGCCGGCATCGTGCTCTACGAGCTGCTCACCGGCGTCCCGCCCTACACCGCGGACAACCCGCTCTCGGTCGCCTACCGGCACGTGAACGAGGACGTGCCGCCGCCGTCGGCGTCGGTGCCGGGGCTGCCCGCCGAGGTCGACGCGCTGGTCGCCCGGGCCACCGCCCGTGACCCCGCGCAGCGGCCTGCGCACGCCGAGCAGCTGCGCCAGGAACTACTCGCCGTCGCCGACCGGCTCGGGCTGCCACGGGCCGCCGTGCCCCGCCCGCCCGGCCCGATCGAGGACGCCGAGACGCTGCCCGCCGGCCCGCAGCGGATCCGCCCGGACGCCGCCGCGGCGGCACCGGTCGGCCACTCCGGCACCCGGGTGCAGCCGCGGCACGGCACCGCCGTCACGCCGGCCGCCGAGCCGGAGGGCCGCTCCCGCACCGAGCTGCGCGCCGACCGCCGCCGCGGCCGCCGCACGTTCGCGCTCTGGATGGTGCTGCTGGTGCTGCTCGCCGCCCTGGCCGGCACCGGCGCCTGGTGGCTGGGCTCGGGCCGCTGGACGACGATGCCCGCCGTCGCGGGGCTGGACCGGGAGCAGGCGACGGCGCTCGTCGCCGAGGCGGACCTGACGCCGTCGGTGACCGAGCGGGCCGACGACCGCATCCGCCCGGACCTGGTCGCCCAGGTGGACCCGGCTGCCGAGTCCCGGGTGCTGCGCGGCAGCACGGTCACGCTGATCGTGTCGACCGGCCGGCCCGCGGTGCCCGACGTCCCCGCGGGCAGCGCGGTGGCCACCGCCGAGGAGGCGGTGCGCGGCGCCGGGCTGACCCCGGTCCGTTCGACCGATGCCGAGGAGTTCAGCGACACCGTCCCGTCCGGTGCGGTGATCCGCACCGACCCGGCCGCGGGCACCCGGCTGCCCGGTGACGCGGCGGTCACCCTGGTCACCAGCCGGGGCGTCGAGCCGGCCCCGCCGCCACCACCACCACCACCACCCGCTCCCGAGCCCGACACCGGCGGGTCGATCCCGTTCCTGATCGGGATGGACGCGGACGAGGCCACGGAGCTGCTCGAGTCCCAGGGCTACGACGTCGACGTCGAACGGAGCTTCCCGTTCGGCCGCCGGGACGGCCAGGTGATCAGCCAGGACCCGTCCCCCGGGGACTCCGCCGAGGAGGGCGACACGGTCACCCTCAAGGTGCTCTGATCCGACCCCGGCGATCCGTGTTGCCCGTCCGGTCACGGCTGCGGGGTCCGAGTCCCGCGGCGAACGGCCTGGCGGCAGCCGGATCAGAGCCGGTACCGGCTGCGGTCCGCCGCGGTGATCCCGGGCAGCTGCGCACCCCGGAGGGTCACCGCGAACGCGCCGGCCCGGACGGCGTAGCGGGCCGCGGCGGCCAGATCCTCCCCGACGCCCAGCCGGACGGCGACGGCGGCGAGGAAGGTGTCCCCGGAGCCGGTCGTGTCCACCGGGTCGGCGGGCATGGCGGCGACCCGGGTGACGGTGCCGGCGTCGTCGACCAGGCAGCCGGCCGCGCCCATGGTGACCACCGACCGGGCGACCGGATGCTCGCCGAGCAGCTCGGCCTCGTGATCGTTGACCACCAGCACGTCGGTCAGCTCCAGCAGCTCGGCCGGGGCCTCGGCGTACGGGGAGAGGTTGAGCAGCACCGTCGCCCCGGCCGCGCGGGCCGCGCGCGCGGCGGCCAGCACGGTGCCGGTCGGGATCTCCAGTGACATCGTCAGCACGTCCCCGGCCCCGAACGCGGGCAGGTCGGCGCCGTGAAGCGTGCCGTTCGCCCCCGGCGAGACGACGATCGTGTTGTCCGCGGCGGCGTCCACCGTGATCACCGCGGTGCCGGTGGCCGTGTCGTCCCGGACCGCGACCCGGGTGACGTCCGCCCCGGCGGTCGCGACCGCGCCGGTGACCAGGCGGCCGTGCGCGTCGTCACCGACCGCGCCCACCATCGTCACGTCCCCGCCCAACCGGGCGGCGGCCACGGCCTGGTTGGCGCCCTTGCCGCCGGGCCCGACGACGAGGTCGGCACCCGCGACCGTCTCCCCCGGCCGCGGGAACCGCTCGGTCCGCACCACCAGATCGGCGTTCAGCGACCCGACGACGACGATCCGCCCCACGACGAGCCCCTCAGCCGCGCAGCATCTCCGCGACCAGGAACGCCAGCTCCAGGCTCTGCTGGGTGTTCAGCCGCGGGTCGCAGGCGGTCTCGTACCGGCCGGCGAGGTCGGTGTCGGAGATCCGCTGCGCGCCGCCGAGACACTCGGTGACGTCCTCACCGGTGACCTCGACGTGGATGCCGCCCGGGTGCGTGCCCAGCGTGTGGTGCACCTCGAAGAAGCCCTGGACCTCGTCCACGACCCGGTCGAAGTGCCGGGTCTTGTAGCCGGTGGAGGACTCGTGGGTGTTGCCGTGCATCGGGTCGCACTGCCAGATGACCTTGTGCCCGGACGCGGTCACCTTCTCGACGATCGCCGGGAGCACGTCGCGGACCTTGTCGTTGCCCATCCGGGAGATCAGCGACAGCCGGCCCGGCCGGTTGTACGGATCGAGCCGCTCGACGTACTCGACTGCCTGCTCGGGCGTCGTCGTCGGGCCGATCTTCATCCCGATCGGGTTGGCCAGCAGCTCGGCGAACGCCACGTGCGCACCGTCCAGCTGGCGGGTCCGCTCACCGATCCAGAGGAAGTGCGTGGACAGGTCGTAGAGTCGCGGGTCGGCGTCCCCGGCCCGCTCCATGTCGAGCCGCAGCATGGCCCGTTCGTAGTCCAGCAGCAGCGCCTCGTGGCTGGCGTAGAACTCGACCTGGTGCAGGTTGTGGTCCTGCACCCCGCAGGCGTCCATGAACCGGACCGCGCGGTCGATCTCGGCCGCGACGGCCTCGTACCGGACGCCGGCCGCGGACGTGCGCACGAAGTCCTTGTTCCAGTCGTGCACCTTGGTCAGGTCGGCCATGCCGGTCGCGGTCAGGCCGCGGACCATGTTCATCGCGGCCGAGGCGTTCGCGTAGGCGCGGATCATCCGGGACGGGTCCGGGGTCCGGCCGGCCGGATCCGGCGCCAGCGCGTTGACGATGTCGCCGCGGTAGGACGGCAGCCCGGACGCGTCGGTGGCGCTGCTGCGCGGCTTGGCGTACTGGCCGGCGATCCGGCCGACCTTCACCACCGGCAGCGACGCGCCGTAGGTCAGTACGACCGCCATCTGCAGCAGGGTCCGGATCGTGGCCCGGATGTGCGGCTCGGTGTTGTCGACGAAGGTCTCGGCGCAGTCGCCGCCCTGCAGCAGGAAGGCCTCGCCGTTCGCGACGTCGGCCAGCCGGCCCTGCAGCCGGTCCACCTCGGGCGGCAGGACGACCGGCGGGACCGACTCGAGCACCGTGCGGACGTGCCCGACCTGCTCCGGGTCGGGCCACTCGGGCTGCTGAGCGGCGGGCCGGGACAGCGCGCCGTCCAGCCCGGAGCGCAGGTCGGCGGGCAGCGGCGGGAGTTCCGGCAGGACATCGATCGGCGCGTCGACGGACCAGTTCACGACGACCAGACTAGGCCCGTGCGCCGGACGCCCCGGTCCCGGCCCCGGTGCCGAGCACCTCGGAGATGACCTCCCAGCGGCGCAGGTTGTGCCGGGCGTCGGCCAGCGCGTCGTGCGCCTCCGGCGGCGGCGGGGGCAGAGTGGGCCGGCCGGCGTCCTCCCAGCGCTGGCGCAGCTCCCGGGTGAACCGGGGCATCGCCCGCGGCAGCGCCGGCATCGCCCCCCACAGCTGGCACAGCGCCACGTGGTCGTAGGCGGCGATCCAGGCCCAGAGCTCGACGTCGCCGGACGCCGAGGTGCAGAAGTCGAGGAGCTCCTCGCGGATCCGGGACCGAGACATCCACGCCCGGTCGGACGGCGAGGGCAGCTTGGGAAGCACGTTCGCCCGCACCCACCTGCCGGCCCGCTCCGGGTCGAACTCGGTGGACACGGCGTAGAACTCGCGGCCGTCCTCGCCGACGACGCCGATCGAGACCAGCTCGATCGTGGTGCCGTCCTCGATGAACTCGCAGTCGTAGAAGAAGCGCATGGTGCGGTCCTGTCTACCCGTGCGCTCAGCTGGCGCGGGAGTCGGGCACGTGCGCGTCCGGCCGCTGACCGGCGCCGCGGGCCGGGGCCGGCGGCGGCGCCCCGGCCGCCGCGCGCTCCTTCACCGACGCCGCGTACAGGTCGACGTAGGTCTGCCCGGACAGCTCCATGAGGTTGTACATGATCTCGTCGGTCATCGAGCGCTCGATGAACCGGTCGCCGGCCATGCCCTCGTAGCGGGAGAAGTCCAGCGGCTCGCCGATCACGATCCGCACCTTGCGCGGACGCCACATCTTCGAGCCGATCGGGTTCACCTTGTCGGTGCCGACCATCACCACCGGGACCACCCGGACGCCGCCCTCGAGCGCCATCCGGGCTACGCCGGTCTTGCCCTTGTAGAGCTTGCCGTCGGGTGAGCGGGTGCCCTCCGGGTAGATCCCGAGCAGCTTGCCCTCACCCAGCAGCCGGACCGCGGTGTCCATCGTCGCGCGGGCCGCCGAACCGCCGGAGCGGTCCACCGGGACCTGCCCGACGCCGGAGAAGAACTGCCTCTTGAACCAGCCGCGGATCCCCGGCTCGGTGAAGTACTCGCGCTTGGCGAGAAACGTCACGCGCCGCGGCAGCATCAGCGGGAGGAAGAACGAGTCGGCCACCGCGAGGTGGTTGCTCGCGAGGATCGCCCCACCGCGCACCGGGACGTTCTCCGCCCCCTCGATCGAGGGTCGGCAGAACAGCCGCATCAGCGGACCGAGCAGCACGAACTTGGACCACCAGTACAGCACCCTGCGCTGCCTCCCTACCTACTTCGGGCGCAAGCCTACGGACGGGCTCGGCGATCCGACAACGGGGCCGTGATCTCCTCGGCCCGGGGTCGCCGGACCGTCCGGTGCGACGGGCCGGACCGGCGTGACAGGATGGCCCGTCGCGGGCGTCGCCGACGTCGCGGGGGAAGGACGGGGATGGACCCAGCACGCGGGCGCGGCTCCGGGCCGGACGAGGGCCCCGACGACACGTTCGAGTCGATCGTCGCGAGCTGGCGCCGCGAGGGGTCCGTGCCGGACTGGCCGGAGCACCAGCCGGAACCCGACGCCGGCCGTCCGGCCGAGGACCGGCCCGTGCACCGTCCCGGGCCTTCCGCCGAGGTGGCCGACGACGACCACTACCACCCGCCGGAGCCCCCGCCGCTGCCCCGCCCCGGCCCGCCCGCGGTCGTCGGGGCCGGGCTGATCCTGGTCGGGCTGGTGCTGTGCGTGGCGCCGGCGCTGATCGGGGTGGGTGGGACCTGGCCGCTGCCGCTGGGGCTGGTGCTCATCGCCGCCGGGCTGACCTGGCTGGTGCTGCGGTTGTGGACCACCGACCCGGACGACGAGGGCCCCGACCCCTCCGACGACGGCTCCCGGCTCTGACGCCCGCGGCTCAACGGGCCGCGAGAGTCTCGCGGGCCAGGGTCGCGGCCCCGACCACCGCGGCCGTGGCGCCGAGCTGCGCGGCGCGGATCCGGGCCGGCGGCCGGTTCCCGGCGCCGGTGACCACCCGCGCGTAGTGCTCGCGGGCCTCGTCCAGGAACTGCGGCGCCGACGAGGAGACGCCGCCGCCGATCACGACGAGGTCCGGGTCGAACACGTCGGCGACCAGCGCCAGCCCCTCCCCCAGCCAGCGGCCCAGGTCCCGGACCGCGGCGCGGGCGATCGGGTCCCCCTCCCGGGCCGCGGCGGCGACCCGCCGGCCGGTGACCCGGCCGGGGTCCTCGGCGGCCTCCCGGACCAGCACCGAGGGGCCCGGCGCGTCCACCGCGGAGATCATCTCGCACGCGGTGGCGGCCAGCGCAGTCCCGCTGCAGTAGCGCTCCCAGCAGCCGCGCTTGCCGCACGGGCAGGCGCGACCGTCAGGCACCACCCGCAGGTGTCCCAGCTCCGGGGCGACGCCGTGCGCACCGCGGAACAGGTCGCCGCCCTGCAGCAGCGCGGCGCCGATGCCGGTGCCGAGCGCGATCAGGACCGCGGTCGTCGCACCGGCGGCGGCGCCGAACCGGCGCTCGGCCAGCGCCGCGGAGTTCGCGTCGTGCTCGACGACGACCGGCAGCCCGCCGAACCGGTCGCCGATCCGCTCGGCGACCGGGGCGTCCCGCCACGACAGGTGCGGGGCGTAGCGCACCAGCCCGCGGGGCGCGTCCACGAACCCGGCCAGCGCCAGGCCCGCCGCGCGCACCGGGTGCCGTCCGGTCAGCTCACCGACCACGCCGGCGATGGCCGCCTCCAGCGCGTCGTCGGTGCCCGGGGTGGGCGCGGAGGCGCTGTCCAGGATCTCGCCGTGGACGTCGACGACGCCGGCCCGCACGCTGGTCCCGCCGACGTCGACCCCGATGGTGAGGTCGCGGGTCACGACCGGTGCACCACGATCCGCTGCACGGATCGGCCGCCGTGCGGGCGGGCACCGTGCGGGCGGGCACCGTTCGTGCCGGACCGTCCGGACGGACGGGCGGCGTGCTCGCCGGTCTCCTCCAGCACCGCGGTCAGCACGGCGAGCAGGCCGGTGGCGTGCTCGGCGAGCCTCGTCGCGAGCTCGGAGCGCTCGCCGCGCAGCACCGCGACCAGCGCGCACACCGGGCACGCGGTGCACGCCCCGGCCGAGCCCGACGGCGGCGTGCCGTCGGCCTCCGGATCGCCGGCGGCGGTGTCGGCGCGCAGCGGCTCCACCGCCACACGCAGCCGTTCCAGCAGGTGCAGCGCGGTCCCGCGCAGGTCGTCGGAGATCCCGGCGTGCGCGCCGCAGGAGCCGTCCGTACCCGTCATGACGTCATCCAGGTCCCCGGATCGGGGGTGAACGTCACGACCAGCCGGGCACCGTGGCCGGTGCCCTCCAGCTTCGCGCCGGTCGCCTCGCAGCGGCGCAGCACCGACGGCAGCGACACCACCCGCCGCGTCAGCCCGAGTCCGACGACCATGTCGTCACCGACCCTCGCGAGATCCAGCGGTGCGTCCTCGGCGCCGGGCAGCGCGACGTCCAGCTCGAACTCGGTGTCCGCCGACACCCCGCGCCCGGCGGTGCGGCGCAGTTCCATCAGCGGCCGGTGCGGTGCGGTCTCCTCGGAGCCGGCCGGGTCGGTGTCGCCGTAGATGGACCGGCCCAGCTCGCGCAACGACCCGACGCCGGTGGGTTCGGCCGCGGTGTAGCGCACCGCCACCACCGGCACGTCCGCCCCGAGCTCGGTCAGCTCGCGCAGCACGGCCTGCTGCTCGGTGGCCCGTTCGCGCAGCCAGCGCGCGGCCGGGCCGCGCAACGAGGGCGGCGGGCCGGGCATCACCCGGTTCGCCATCAGCGCGTCCACCCGCAGCTCGTGCAGCGCCAGCGCGGTGAGGGTGCGGCGGGTCTCGGCGGCGACCACCCGCTCCGGGGTCAGCACCAGCCGGATCGAGGTCCGGCTGCGGTCGACGAGCATCGCGCGCAGCCCGGCGAGCTGGTCGGCCAGCGAGCCGAGCGCCTCGACGGTGCGCTCCCAGCCGGCGCCGTCGTTCTTCGCCCCGGCCAGGTTGGCGACCAGGCCGCGCACCGCACGGCGGTGCGCCGGGAACAGCCGCTCCAGGTAGCCCGACAGCGCCTCCGGCAGGGTCAGCAGGCGCAGCGTCTCGGCGGTCGGCCCGCAGTCGACGACGACGACGTCGTAGTCCCCGGTGTCGGCCAGCCGCTGGACCTCGACCAGCGCGAGCAGGTCCTCGACGCCGGGCAGCACGGTCAGCTCGTCGGCGACCAGCTCGTCCACTCCGGCACCGGCGAGCATCGTCCGCAGGTGCCCCTGCAGCTCGCCCCAGGCGCCCTCCAGCAGGGTGCGGGCGTCGATGTGCACGGCCGACAGGTTCTCGGCCACCTCGATGGGTTCCGGTCCCAGATCGACGTCGAGCGCATCGCCCAGCGAGTGCGCAGGATCGGTGGAGACCACCAGCGCGGTCCGGCCGGATCCGGCGAGCAGCGCGGCGGTCGCCGCGGCGAGAGTGGTCTTGCCGACCCCGCCCTTGCCGGTGAACAGCACGACGCGCACGCCGCGGAGCCTAACGATCGTGGTCCGGCCGGTCCCGACGGACCCGTCGCTGCGGCCCGTCAGCCGCGCTCGACCCGCCGCTTCAGCCCCTTCAGGGCGGCATCGATGATCATCTTCTCGGCCTTGCGGCGGAGCATCCCGATCATCGGGATGTTGACCTCGACCGAGAGCTCGTAGGTCACCACGGTGCCCGACCCGTCGGACTCCAGCGTGTAGGCGCCGTCCTGGGCCTTCTGGATCCCGCCCTTGACCAGCGTCCAGGACACCGAGCGGTCGTCGGCGGCCCAGGTGTAGTCGAGCGTGTAGGTGTCCTTGATCGCACCGGCGTCCATCGTGAACCGGACCTGCTTCGCCCGCGCACCGTCGCCCGGGTCGAGGATCTCGGCTGCGGTGATCTGGTCGGTCCACTCCGGGTAGGAGCCGAAGTCCGCGATCACGGCCATGACCCGGTCCGGGGGTGCGTCGATGGAGATCGAGGACGTCGTCGCGTCGGCCATGGCGGCGAGGTTATCCGGTGCCCTCCCGCCGTGCGCCGCCCGGAGTCAGAGGACGAGCGCGTAGGGCCGTTCGAGCGTCCGGAAGTGCCCCACGTTGACGCACTCGGTACGGCCGAGCCGGGCGCGCCGGGCCAGCGGCTGGTGCACGTGACCGAACAGCGCGTGGCTCGGCGGGTGGGTGCCGAGCCGCTCCCGCAGCGTGTCGCTGGCGGCCTCCGTCCGGCGGGCGACGACGTCGTAGGCCAGCACCGGGACCGCCGGCGGGGCGTGCGTGCAGAGCACGTCCACCGCGGGGAGCAGGGCGAGCCGCGCCGCGTAGTCCTCGTGCCGCAGGAAGTAGGGCTGCCACGGCCCGGCTCGGCGCGGGTCGATCCCGGGCGGCAGCGGGACCCCGCCGAGGAACCCCAGCCGGCGGCCGCCGAGGGTGACCACCTGCCCGTCGGCGGCGGTGACGCTCTCGGTCGCCGGCCACAGCTCGGGCATGTCGACGTTGCCGGGGATCGCCCACACCGGGACGTCCAGCTTCCCGAGCACGCCGAACAGCTCGTCGTACTGGGCGGAGACCGCCTCCACCACCGCGGCCGCCGGGTCGTCGAGGCGGGCCCAGCCGCGTTCCATCAGCCCGAGCATCCGCTCGCGCGGCGCGCCGGTCCGGCGCAGCCGGGCGAACTCGGCGCTCACGTCCGCGCCGAGCAGCCGCCCGACGATCCCGTTCTCCGGGGTCCGGTAGTCGATGAACTCCAGCAGGTCGCCGAGGACCAGGAGGCCCTCGGCGCCGTCCGCGGCGCGGGACAGCGCTGCGACGTTGCCATGGACGTCGGAGACGACGTGCAGCCGCACTCAGCCCTCCCCGGGAGCGACGCCGGCGGGACGGCCGTCCTCCAGCCGTCGTTTCAGCGTGAAGGCGCGGGTCTTGAAGCCCAGGTGCCACCGGTCCGACTCCCGCCGGGCCCACCGCCGCCGGGCGAACCGGCCGCGCGGCTGCGCGTCGTGCGGCGGATCAGCGCGCAGGAAGAAGTGCAGCACGGTGCCGTCGAGCACCTCCTCCAGCCAGACCTCCATCGTCCCGGCCAGCGCGCCGGTGACCGTCCAGCGGATGCCGTCGGCACCGCGGTCGTGCGCGATCTCCGGGCGCAGTCGCGGCCACCAGGCCGGCCACCGCGCGGGGTCGGCGAACTCGGCCGCCACCCGGGCACGGGGCACGGCCAGGAACGTCTCGTCGATCACGTCCACCGCGGGCACACGATGAGCGTGCCATCCGGTCCCCCGGCGCCCCGAGGGGCACCCTCGCCGCCCCTGGGCCCCGGAGGTACCTCCCGGCGCGCGCCGAACGACCGCCGTGACCTCGTTCTGCATCCGTTATGACCGTCTCGATGTACTCGCCCCCTACCAGGCGGTAGGTTCGAGCCGAGCCGGTCCGCCGCCCGGGCGGCCCGCGCCGCCCGGGCCCGGCACCGACGTGCCGTGAAGCCTGCCGAGGTCGCCAGGAGGTCGATCCCCTTGCGTGAGTACAGCGTTCCCGCTTCGGTGTCCGTGGGAGCCGAGGAGACGCTCTCCGACGCCGTCTTCGTCAACGCGGCGGAGCATCCGCGGGACGTGGTCTACCGGCGCCGCTCCGGTGACACCTGGGTGGAGGTGACCGCCGAGCAGTTCGCCCACGAGGTCACCCGGGTCGCCGCCGGCCTGATCGCCTCCGGGGTGCAGGCGGGCGACCGGGTCGCGCTGCTGTCCCGTACCCGCTACGAGTGGACGCTGTTCGACTACGCGATCCTCGCCGCGGGCGGCGTCACGGTCCCGATCTACGAGACGTCCTCGCCGGACCAGATCTCCTGGATCGTGTCCGACTCCGGCGCGGTCGGGATCGTCGTGGAGACGGCCGAGCACGTGGCGTCGGTGGAGAAGGTCCGCGCCGACCTGCCCGGCCTGCGGACGCTGTGGCAGATCGAGCCGGCCGCGGCCGCGCCGGACGCCCCGTCGGCGGTCGAGCAGCTCACCGGGCTGGGCCAGGACACCCCGGACGACGTGGTGCACGAGCGTCGCAACGCGGTCCGCGCCGACGACCTGTGCACGCTGATCTACACCTCGGGCACCACCGGCCGTCCGAAGGGGTGCGAGCTGACCCACCGCAACCTGGTCACCGAGATCCGGACGGTCTCCACGGCGATCCCCGACCTGTTCGCCGACGGTGACTCGGTGCTGCTGTTCCTGCCACTGGCGCACGTGTTCGGCAAGGTCATCCAGTGCGGCGCCCTGAACACGCGCACGACCGTCGGGCACAGCCCGGACGTGAAGAACCTGCTGCCCGACCTGGCCGAGTTCCGGCCGACCTTCCTGCTGGCCGTCCCGCGGGTGTTCGAGAAGGTCTACAACGGCGCCCGGCTCAAGGCGCACAACGAGGGCAAGGGCAAGATCTTCGACGCGGCCGCGGACACCGCGATCGCCTACTCGAAGGCGCTCGACGGCGGCGGTGCCGGCCTGCTGCTCAAGGCGCGGCACGCGCTGTTCGACAAGCTCGTCTACGGCAAGCTGCGCGCGGCGGTCGGTGGCCACGTCAAGGCCGCGGTGTCCGGCTCCGCCCCGCTGGGCGAGCGGCTCGGGCACTTCTTCCGCGGCATCGGCCTGCCGGTGCTGGAGGGGTACGGCCTCACCGAGACCTCCGCCGGCATCACGCTCAACACCCTCGACGCGCAGCGGATCGGCTCGGTCGGCCGGCCGGTGCCGGGCTGCGCGGTCCGGATCGCCGAGGACGGCGAGATCCTGCTGTCCGGCGACATCGTGTTCCGCGGCTACTGGCACTACGCCGACGCCACGAAGGACGCCCTGACCGACGACGGCTGGTTCCACTCCGGCGACATCGGCGAGCTGGACGACGCGGGTTACCTCACCATCACCGGTCGCAAGAAGGAGCTGATCGTCACCGCCGGTGGCAAGAACGTCGCCCCGGCGGCGCTCGAGGACCGGCTGCGGGCGCACCCGCTGGTCGGGCAGTGCATGGTGATCGGCGACCAGAAGCCGTTCATCTCCGCCCTGGTCACCATCGACCCGGAGGTGCTGCCGGGCTGGCGGGAGCGCAACGGCAAGCCGGCCGGTGCCGGCGGCTCGGCGTCCGACCTGGTCGACGACCCGGAGCTGCGCGGCGAGATCGCCTCGGCGGTCGAGGAGGCCAACCAGGCCGTCTCGCGGGCCGAGCAGATCCGCAAGTTCCGGATCCTGCCCAGCGACTTCTCCGAGGCCGGTGGCGAGCTGACGCCGACGCTGAAGGTGAAGCGCAAGGTCGTCCTCGAGACCTACGCCGACGACATCGAGACGATCTACTCCGGGAGCACCGCCGACCGAAGCTGAGCCTCCGCCGGAGTGGCCGGCCGCGCGTGCAGCGGGCGGCCACGCAGGTGCGCGTGCAGCCGGGCGGCGGGGGCGGGCCCGCCCCAGATCCGGGCCACCCGGGCCCGCCCGGCCCGGCCAGCCCCGGCCGCCCGCACCGGGTCGGCGAGCAGCGTCGCCACCCGGTCGGCCAGCGCGCCGACGTCGCGGCCGTCGACCACGTGCCCGGTGACGCCCTCCTCGACGGTCTCCGGGGCTCCGCCGGAGTCCCCCGCGACGACCGGCAGGCCGCACGCGGCGGCCTCCAGCAACGCGATCCCCAGCCCCTCGACGTCGAGGCCGCCCAGGTGGGTGCGGCAGGGCAGGGCGAACACGTCCCCGGCCGCGTGGTGCGCGGCGAGCTCGTCCGCGGGCACCCCGCCGGTGATCACAACGGCGTCGGCCACCCCGTGCGACGCGGCGAGGCTCCGCAGCCGGTCCCGGTACGGACCGCCACCGACCAGCAGCAACCGGGTCCCGGGCACCCGGCGCCGGATCCGCGGCAGCGCCGCGATCAGCGTGTCCTGTCCCTTGCGCGGGACCAGCCGGGACACGCAGCCGACGACCGGCGCGTCGCCGAGGCCGTACCGCGCGCGGACCGCCGCCCGGGCGGCCGGGTCCGGAGCGAACCGGGTGGTGTCGACCGGCGGCGGCAGCGGCTCCAGGGCGGCGTCCGGGCCGAACGCGGCCCCGAGCCGGTCGCGGGTCCACCGGGAGACCGTGGTGACGACGTCGGCGTCGGTCCCGATCCGGCGCAGTGTCCGGCGTGCCCCGGGCAGCATCGACCAGCCGACCTCGTGGCCGTGCGTGCTCGCGACGACGCGGGCGACCCAGGCCCGGCGGCGCAGGTGGCCGCCCAGCAGGGCCAGCGGCGCGGCGGCGCCGAACCAGACCGTGTCGGCGCCGTGCTCGCGGGCCAGTTCCACGGCCCGGCGGGCGACCGCCGGGACCGGGAGCATCAGGGACCCGGGGTGTCGATGCACCGGGAACGGCTGCGCCGCGTCGAACTCACGAGCACCGTGCCAGGCGGGGGCGTAGACGGCGAGCTCGTCGGGCGGCAGCGCGCGGGCCAGTGCGTGCAGATAGTTCTGGATGCCGCCGGGCCGCGGCGGGAAGTCGTTGGTCACCAGCAGCGTCCGGGCCACCGTCCGACCGTAACGGGCAGCGCGCAGCCCGCCCCGGGTGCTACGAGGGGGCGGTGCCGCCCGGGGGGCGGATCCGGGACGGCGGCCCGCGCGCGTCCGGGGGAACGCGCCGGGGATGCGGGCCGCCGTCCGGACCGTGGGGAGCGGACGTATACCGCGTGTCCGCACCGGTCCGTGACGCCCGTCGGGGTCGGGTCGGCACGCACTGCGCCGTCCGGGTGGCGGGGGACCACCCATCGGTACGACCGGTGAGGAGGTGCTGCTGTTCAGGTGAACGAGCCACCGGCACCCGTGGTTACGGATCCGCAACGGATTTCTCCGCCGGCTCTCCCCGCGAGCTCGACCCGGACGTTCTTGTCGGTCCCCTCCCCTACCGTCCGCGGTGATCGGACGAGAGCTCCATGGAGGAGGCGGAATGATCATCGACTGTGACCGCTGCGAGGCCCGCGGCGATGCCTGCGGCAGCTGCGTGATCGGGGTGCTGATGGACGTCCACGAGGACGACCGACCGATCCCCTACCTGCCGGTCGACCGGCCCGGCGCCGACCTCGACGACGCGCGGGCCGGTGCCGGCGGGCCCGGGGTCGTCCCCACGGCGGCGCCGCAGCCGGTCCTGCGTCCGGCCAGTGGTGGCCCCGCGTCCGGGCCGGTCGAGTTCGCCGAGCCGGAACGCCGGGCGCTGCAGGTGCTGGCCGAGCAGGGCCTGATCCCGCACCTGCGGCTGGTCGAGACCGGCCCGGCCGGGCCCGAAGGGGCGGCCGCGGCCCCGCTGCTGCCGGTGCCCACGGTCCCGGGCCGGGAGGCCCGCCATCGGGATGCCGGCTGACCCGCGGACCCCGGGGCTCGGGAGCCTCAGCCGCCGAGGCGGCGCAGCAGCACGGCGGAGGGCACGGAGTGCGCGCCGCGCCGGCGGACCGACCGCACGACCTCCTGGTCGGTGGTCGCCACCAGCAACGGGCGCCCGCGCGGTTCCGCGGCGACGAGGTCCCGGATCACGTCGTCGGCGAGCACCCCGGGGTCGCTGAACAGCACCCGTACCCCCCGGCCGCCCCGCATCGGGGCCGCGGTGACCGCCGCCCCGTCGAAGACCACGGTGATCTCGACTCCGGTCCGGGCGCCGAGCGCACCGAGCTGGGTGACCAGCCGGGAGCGCTGGTCGGCCAGCGGCAGGTCGGGGTAGCCGGTCTTGCTGACGTTGTAGCCGTCGACGACCAGGTGCATCGAGGGCATGGCGAGCAGCGTGTCCAGCGCCGCGAGCCCGTCGACCGGGATCCCGGCGCGCCCGCGGACCTCGGAGGCGTCGTCCGACCTGCCCGCCAGCAGGTCGGCCGGGTGCGGTCCGCCGGCGCCGATGTCCAGCTCCCGGCGCAGCCCGGAGACCGCCCCACCGATCGTGTCCAGCAGCAGCTCGAGCCGGACCTCGTCGCCGCGGCGGGCCTCCCGCGCCGTCTGCCGGGCGGCGGCGACCTCGCGGGCGGCGGCGTCGGCCCGTTGCCGTTCCCGGTCGGCCCGCTCCCGTTCGGACTCGCACTCGGCGCGGGCGGCGACCAGCCGGTCGTCGACGCCGGCGCGCAGGCGTTGCACCTCGGCCTCCAGCTCGGCACGGGCGTCCAGCGCGGTCCGGAGCCGGGCGCCCTGGTCACTGACCCGGCGGCGCATCTGGTAGTACTCCGAGTCCCGGTCCGCTTCCGCGGCGAGTATCCGGTCGCGGGCCTCGTCACGCTCGGCGCGGACCCGTTCGAGCTCCGCGGTGGCCTTCTCCGCGCGGGCCAGTGCCTCGTCCCGTTCCGAGCGCAGGGCGGCCAGGTCCCCGCTCTGCTCGGCCTCGGCCACCCGGTGTGCGGCCTGCGGGTCGCCGGTGAGCAGTGCGACGGCGGCGGCGTCCAGCTTGTCCACCGGTGCCGGGAGTCGACCGTCCGCCGGAGCGGCGTCACCGGCGCCGGGCGCGGGTGCGCCGGCGCCCGCCGGGCCGGTGGCGGCACTCCCGGTGGCGGTGTTCCCAGCGGCGGCGGTCCCGGCGGCATCGGAGGCCGGATCGACCCTGGGGGCGCACCGGTCCGGGAGCTCCAGCTCGCCGGGCCGGTGCTCGGCCCACCAGGCGACGACGGCCGCCCGGAACGCCGTGTCCTGCTCCAGCCGGGTCACCAGCGGCCCCGCGCCGAGCCGGGCCCGCTTGGCCGGGGTGAATCGGGCCAGCCGGCGCAGCGGCGCCGGCACATCGCGGGCCGGCATGCCGCCCACCGCGGCACCGGCGATCTCGGCCAGCCGGGTGCGCAGCGGCCCGCTCAGCGCGGGCCAATCCGGCACGTCCCCGCCCCCGACGGCATCCCGCTCGGCGGCCGCCGGCCCGTCCTCGTCCATCCCGGCAGGGCACGGCCCGTCCTCGTCCATCCCGGCAGGGCACGGCCCGTCCTCGTCCATCCCGGCAGGGCACGGCCCGGCGGCGTCCGGCCCGGCCTCCTCGAGCCCGGCGGCGTCCGGCCCGGCCTTCTCGAGCCCGGCGGCGCCCGGCCCGGCCCCCTTCAGCCCGGCGGGGCCCGGTCCGGGCGTCTCCGCGGCCCCTCGCGACGGGACGCCGGAGCCGGGCTGCTCCGGTCGCGTTCCGTCGTTCCGCGCCATCGGTCGAGGGTATCCCCGACCGCTCCGGGCCGCCGCCGCCCCGCGCCGCACCCATCCGCTCCCGGCCCCGATCGTGCGCCGCCGTCGTCCGGCCGGAACTGTCGGTCCCCGCCCCTACGGTGCGCGCCGTGACCACCCGCTCCCCCGCACCCCGGTCCACCCCGCAGCTCAGCTTCGACGAGCTCGGCACCCCCTTGCGTGACGTGTCGTTCGTCGTCCTGGATCTCGAGACGACCGGCGGCAGCAACCGGACCGACGCGATCACCGAGGTCGGCGCCGTCAAGGTGCAGGGCGGCGACCGTGTCGGCGAGCTGGCCACGCTGGTCGACCCGGGCGTCACCGTCCCGGCCGACGTCACCCGGCTGACCGGGATCACGAACGCGATGCTCGGTACGGCGCCGCCGATCGGCGCGGTGCTGCCCTCGGTGCTGGATTTCCTGTCGGGGTCGGTGCTGGTGGCGCACAACGCCCCGTTCGACACCGGCTTCCTGCGCGCCGCCTGCGAGCGGCAGGAACGGCCGTGGCCGCGGCCACCGGTCCTGTGCACGGCCCGGCTGGCCCGGGCCGTGCTGCCCCGGTCGGAGTGCCCGAGCATGCGGCTCGGCGCGCTGGCCGCGCACTTCGGCTGCGCCACCGTCCCGGACCATCGCGCACTCACCGACGCCCGGGCCACCGTCGAGGTGCTGCACCACCTGCTGGAACGGATCGGGAACCTCGGCGTCCAGACCCTGGAGGAGCTGCTGGGGCTTCTCCGGGACCGGGCACCGCACCGGCCGAGCACCGCGCAGCGGCGCCGCCGGCACCTGGCGAACGACGTCCCCGCGGCTCCCGGGGTGTATCTCTTCCGGGCCGGTGACGGTGAGGTCCTCTACGTCGGCACCAGCGGCGACCTGCACCGGCGGGTGCGGTCCTACTTCACCGCCGGTGAACGACGCCGCCGGGTCCGGGACATGCTCGACCGCGCCGAGAAGGTGGACACCGTCGTCTGCGCGCACCCGCTCGAGGCCTCGGTACGCGAGCTACGGCTGATCTCGGCGCACAAGCCCCGCTACAACCGCCGTTCCCGCAACCCCGGCCGTACCTGGTGGGTCGCGCCGACCGACGAGATCTTCCCCCGGCTGTCGGTGGTCGCTTCCCCGCGTGCGGGGGCGCTCGGTCCGTTCGGCTCGCAACGCGCCGCCACCGACGTCCTGGACGCGGCACTCGACGCCGTCCCGCTGCGCCGGTGCACGGTCCGGATCCCGGCGCGGAACCCGGCGCGGAACCCGTCGGCGTCACCGTGTGCGCTGCACGAGCTGGGCCGCTGCGCCGCCCCCTGCGCCGGCCTGCAGAGCCCGGACGACTACGCCCCTGCCGTGCACGCCTGGCGGGACCTGGTCGGCGGCCGCTCGGACACCCCGCTGCGGACGCTCGCCGCCGAGGTCGACGCGCGGGCCGGCGAGGGCCGGTTCGAGTCCGCCGCCCGCGCCCGGGACCGGCTGGCGGCGCTGGCGTCCGGGCTGGACCGGGCCGGTTCGCTGGCCGGGCTGGCCGGGCTCGACGAGGTCGTCGGCGCACGTCCGGACGGCCGGGGCGGGTGGCAGCTGGCGGTGCTGCGGCACGGCCGCCTGGCCGCTGCCGGGAACGCACCGCGCGGGGTCCGGCCGATGCCGGTGGTCGAGGCGCTCCGCGCGGGCGCGCAGACCGTGCTGCCGGAGCCGGGACCGCTGCGCGGGGCCCCGGCCGAGGAGGTCCGGCTGCTCTACCGCTGGCTGACCGAGGGCGGGACCCGCCTGGTGCGCAGCGACCCAGCCTGGTCGGAAGCGGTGCACGGCGGCGGGCCCTGGCGGGAGTGGGCCGAACGCGCCCGCGACGCGGCCACCCGTACCGGCGAGCGCGCCCCCGACGAGCCACCCCGTCCCTAGCGTCGTGGAGCCCTGACGCGCCCGGACGCCACCCGTCAGCAGCACGTCGACTCCACAACGC
This sequence comes from Pseudonocardia nantongensis, assembly GCF_046546495.1. Taxonomy (NCBI): domain Bacteria; kingdom Bacillati; phylum Actinomycetota; class Actinomycetes; order Pseudonocardiales; family Pseudonocardiaceae; genus Pseudonocardia; species Pseudonocardia nantongensis. Next base: position 89,105 of record NZ_JBKGXT010000009.1, read on the forward strand.
GAGCGGGAGGGAACGGCGAGGGCCCCGGGCCGGAGGACGGTGTCGTCTCCGGACCGGGGCCCTCGTCGTGTTGCGGTTCCAGCTCAGGCGGTCACGGCTGCTGCGGACGGCCGCCGTCGTCCGGACGGCCGGCCAGCTCGCCGCGCGACGACTCCAGCTCGCCGCGCGACGACTCCAGCTCGCGACGGGCGGCGGCCCGCTCGTCGCGCTCGGCGAGCTCGCGCTCGTGCGCCTCGTGCCGCGCCCGGGCCAGGGCCAGCGACTCGGCAGGCGGGTCCGGCCTCATCAACGACCCCGGGACCGGCTCGCCGGCCGACCCCAGCTCGTTCATCCGCTTCGGCACCGAGGAACCCTGGTAGGCCAGCGGGATCGCGTGGCCGTGCTCGTCGACACCGCCGAGAGGCTGGTGCACCTCGATGAACTCGCCGTGCGGGAGCCGCTTGATGACGCCGGTCTCCACGCCGTGCTCGAGCACCTCGCGGTCCGCCTTCTGCAGGCCCAGGCACCAGCGGTAGGCCACCCAGTAGATGATCGGCGGGACGATCATCAGCCCCAGCCGGCCTGCCCAGGTCGTCGCGTTCAGCGAGATGTGGAAGAAGTACGAGATCCAGTCGTTGAACCCGCACAGCACCAGCCACAGGTAGAACGCGATCGCCATCGCGCCGAGCGCGGTGCGGACCGGCACGTCCCGCGGGCGCTGCAGCAGGTTGTGCAGCGCGTCGTCGCCGGTGAACCGCCGTTCGATCGCCGGGTAGGCGCCGGCCAGCACGAACAGCACCGGCAGGAAGCCCGCGGTCGGGATGAACGCGGCCGGGATCGTGTACTCGCCGAACAGGTAGAACTCCCACGGCGGGAAGATCCGGCCCATCCCCTCCGACCACAGCATGTAGAAGTCCGGCTGCGACCCGGCGGAGATGTGCGCGGCGTCGTACGGGCCGAGGTGCCAGATCGGGTTGATCTGGAACAGCCCCGAGATCAGCGCCAGCACGCCGGCCACGACCGCGAAGAACGCGCCGCCCTTGGCCGCGAACGCCGGCATGATCCGCACGCCGACCACGTTCTGCTCGGTCCGGCCCGGGCCGGGGAACTGGGTGTGCTTCTGGTACCAGACCAGGCCCAGGTGCACCGCGATCAACGCCAGGATGATCCCCGGCAGCACCAGCACGTGGATGATGTAGAGCCGCGGGATGATCTCCGTGCCCGGGAACTCACCGCCGAACAGCGCCCAGTGCACCCAGGTGCCCATGATCGGCACGGTCAGCGTGATACCCGAGGCGATCCGCAGGCCGACGCCGGAGAGCAGGTCGTCCGGCAGCCCGTAGCCGGTGAAGCCCTCGAACGTGCCGAGCAGGATCAGCACGATCCCGATCGTCCAGTTCGCCTCCCGCGGTTTGCGGAACGCTCCGGTGAAGAACACCCGGAACATGTGGATGATCATCGAGGCCACGAACAGCAGCGCCGACCAATGGTGCAGCTGGCGCATGAACAGCCCGCCACGGACCTCGAACGAGATCTCCAGCGTCGACTCGTAGGCCCGCGACATGTGCACCCCACGCAGCGGGTCGTAGGGCCCGTTGTAGACGACCTCAGACATCGACGGGTCGAAGAACAGGCCGAGGTAGGTGCCCGACAACAGCAGGACGATGAAGCTGTAGAGCGCGATCTCGCCCAGCATGAACGACCAGTGCGTCGGGAAGACCTTGTTGAACTGCTTGCGCAGCCCCGCCGCCGGATGGAAACGCTGGTCGAGCTGGTCGAGGGCCTCGGCGCCCTTCTCCTGCATGCCCCCGGAGGAGGTCGTGGGTGTGGTGATCGCACTCATGTCGTCTTCGGCCTCTCCCAGAAGGCGGGTCCGACGGGCTCGACGAAGTCGCTCTCCGCCACGAAGTAGCCCTCCTCGTTCACCCGGATCGGCAGCTGCGGCAGCGGGCGGGCGGCCGGACCGAAGACCGGCTCGGCGTCCTCCGTCGCCAGGAACTGCGACTGGTGGCACGGGCACAGGATGCGGTTGTCCTGTGCCTGGTACAGCGACGTCGGGCAGCCGAGGTGCGTACACACCTTCGACCACGCGTAGAAGTCACCGTAGTTGAAATTCTCCTGCCCCGGCCGAGGTGTCACCTCGGTGCCGGGCCGCAGCCGGATCAGCATGACCGGCGCGTCGGAGGCGCGCTGCGCGTGCAGCAGCTCCTCCTCGTTGCCGCGCTCGCTCTCCCGGAAGGGGAAGACGGTCATCATCGATCCCGGCTCCATGTCCTCGGGCCGCACCCGTGCGATCTCGCCGACGATACCGGTGTCGCTGCGCAGGTACACGGTCTCGCCGTTCTCCGGCCGCCAACCCGTGTGCCAGAGCGGCGCATCCTCACCCGCGGCCCACGGGTCGCGGATGATGCCGCCGAGCGCGATCACGCCGGTCCCGATGCCGAGGACGCCGGCGGCCAGGCCCGCGGTGCGCTGGATCAGCTTGCGCCGGCCGAGCGTCGTCTTCTGCCCGGTGTCGGCCAGCTGCGCGAGGATCGTGCGGCGGTCGACGTCGTCGGACGGGCCGTCGTGCCGCTGCTGCACCGAGACCTCGGCCGGGAACAGCTTCTTCACCGCCTGGACGACCGCGATGCCCAGCGCCAGGATCGACAGCCCGAAGGTGAGGCCGACGACCGGGGTGTACAGCGAGTAGATCTCGTGTCCGGGCTCGCCGACGTTCACGTACTCCCAGGGCCACGCGATGAACGCGACCACGAACGCCAGCCCGGACAGCGCCGAGATGGCGAACCACAGCGCGACCGAGCGCTCCGCCCGCTTCTCCGCCCGGGTGCCCTCGATCGGGTACTGGGGCGTGTTGTGCACGACCTCGACGTCGTCGAGGTCGCCGGCCAGCCGGGCCAGCTCCTCGGGCGACATCGCGTCGAGTTCCTCCCGGCTGGGACGCCCGCCCTGCCCGGTGGTCACGTCGCTGCTCAACTCTTCGCCCCCAACCAGATCGCGAACCCGACCAGCCCGGCCATGACGACGGTGAAGATGAAGACACCCTCGGCTGTCGGCCCGAGGCCGAGCAGCTCGTTGCCGCCCGGGTTGTTCTCCTCGTTCACCTGCTCGATGTAGGCGATGATGTCCTTCTTCTCCTCCGGCGTGAGCTGCTGGTCGGAGAAGCGCGGCATGTTCTGCGGCCCGGTGAGCATCGCGGTGTAGATCTGCTCCTCGGACGCCGGGGCCAGCGCCGGAGCGAACTTGCCCGACGACAGCGCGCCACCGACACCGGTGAAGTTGTGGCAGGACGCGCAGTTCAGCCGGTAGAGCACGCCGCCACGGCCCGGGTCGTCGCCCTGCAGTGCCTCGCCGCTCTGCGCCGGGGTGACCGGGCCGCCGCCGTTGGCCTGCACGAACGCACCGAGCGCCTCGAGGTTGGCCCGGCCCTCCTGGGTCTCCGGGTCGAAGATCGGCAGCGGATGCTTGCGTACGGCCTGGGCCTCCTGGCGGGCCATCGGCATCCGGCCCGACGAGACCTGGAAGTACACGGCCGCGTCGCCGACGCCGATCAGGCTCGGGCCGCGGTCCTGCTCACCCTGCAGGTTCGCACCGTGACAGGTGATGCAGGTGTTGTTGTAGAGCTCTTCGCCCTTCGCGATCAGCGCGGTGTCCGGCTGGGCGTTCGCGACCTGCGGCTGGGGTGCGAACGCTGCGTAGAGGAACCCGACCGACAACAGGCCCAGCCCGATGGCCAGGGCGCCCGCGATGCGGCGGCGCAACTTGCCGTGCGGCCGGGCGGCCCGGCTGCGGCCGACCGGCTGCTCCGGTGGTGGGTTCTGGGCGGTGCCCTCGGGGTTCTCGGTCATCGCTTGGGGGTCTTCCAACCTCGACGTCGTGGCGGGTGGGGCGCTTCGGGGCGTAGCGGGCTAGCGGATGAAGTAGATGACACCGAACAGCCCGATCCACACCACGTCCACGAAGTGCCAGTAGTACGACACGACGATCGCCGCGGTGGCCTGGGCCGGGGTGAACTTGCTGAGCTTGGTCCGGATCAACAGGTAGACGAACGCGACCAGCCCGCCGATCACGTGCATGCCGTGGAAGCCGGTCGCCATGTAGAAGACCGTCCCGTAGGCGCTGGAGGCGATCGTCGTCGCGTGCTCGGTGACCAGCGTGAAGTACTCGAAACCCTGGCCGAGCACGAAGAACGTCCCCATCGCCAGCGTCAGCAGGTACCACCGGCGCAGACCGAACACGTCACCGCGCTCGGCCGCGAACACGCCGAACTGACAGGTGAACGAGGACGCCACCAGCACGATCGTCACGACGAGCGCGTAGGGCACGTCGAGCTCGGTCGGGGGCGGGGGCCACGGACCGTCGTTCTGAGCCCGCGCCGTGAAGTACATGGCGAACAGCCCGGCGAAGAACATCAGCTCGCTGGAGAGCCAGACGATGGTGCCGATGCTGACCAGGTTCGGGCGGTTCAGCGAATGGATCCGCGCGCTGATGTTGGGTGCCGCTGTCGTCACGCGGGCATTATGACCCCATGCGAACTTCTACAGCGTGTCGGGATACCCCTTCCTGCATCACGATCGGCGGACGGTCGTCCGCGGAACCGCCTTCCCGCAGGTGATCGACTCACCGGCGGCCGGGACGTGACCGGCGCCGCACCGCACCGCGACCGGGCGCGGCGGCCCGGCCGACCGACACCGGCTCGCCGTTCGTCGGTCTCGGCCGGCCCCCTCGACCGGGGCACTAGTATCCGGCGCGTGGCGAGCGGAGCAGCGGCAGGGATCGACGGCAGCAGCACCCCCGGCGTGGCCACCGGGACCAGCACGGTGCTGGTCTACAGCCACCGCCCCGAGGTGCGCGAGGGCATCATCAACGCGGTGGGCCGGCGGCCGGCGCCGGACGTCGGGCGGGTCAAGTACCTGGAGGCCACCGGGATCGCCGAGGTCCTCGCCGCGTGCGACGCGGGCCGGGCCGACCTGATCGTGCTGGACGGCGAGGCACAGCCGACCGGTGGCATGGGCGTGGCCAAGCAGTTGCGGCACGAGGTCACCGACTGCCCCCCGATCGTGTTGACGGTGCGCCGCCGCGACGACCGCTGGCTGGCCACCTGGTCCGAGGCGGACGCGGTGCTGGTGCACCCGCTGGACCCGCTGGAGGCCGCCGAGGTCGTCGCGCAGGTACTGCGGGACGCCCGGGCCGGCACCGTCACCCGGGACTGAGGCGTGACCGCGAGCGCCCCCACCTGGTCGTCGGTGATCGGCAGGCTGATGCACGGCGGCGACGTCTCCGCCGAGGAGACGACCTGGGCGATGGGCCAGGTCTTCGCCGGGGAGGCGACCCCCGCCCAGCTGGCGGGCTTCCTGGTCGCGCTGCGGGCGAAGGGCGAGACCGCCGCCGAGATCTCCGGGATGGCCGACGCGATGCTGGCGCACGCGCTGCGGGTCCGGGTCGCCGGTCGTGCCGTCGACGTGGTCGGGACCGGGGGCGACCAGGCGCACACCGTCAACATCTCCACCATGTCCGCGATCGTCGTCGCGGCCGCCGGCGCGCCGGTGGTCAAGCACGGCGGGCGGGCGGCATCCTCCCAGGCCGGGACGGCGGACGTGCTGGAGGCGCTCGGCGTCGCGATCGAGCTGTCCCCGGCCGCGGTCGAGCGGTGCGTGGCCGAGCTGGGCATCGGCTTCTGCTTCGCACAGGCCTTCCACCCGGCCATGCGCTACGCCGGCGGGGTGCGCCGCGAGCTCGGCGTCCCGACCGCGATGAACGTGCTCGGCCCGCTGTCCAACCCGGCCCAGCCGGAGACCGGGCTGATCGGCTGCGCGGACCGGCGGCTGGCCCCGATCATGGCCGAGGTCTTCGCCCGGCGCGGGAAGTCGGCGCTGGTCGTCCGCGGCGACGACGGCCTGGACGAGCTCACCACGACGACCACCAGCACGGTGTGGATCGCCGACACGGGCGGGGTCCGGCAGGCCCGGCTGGACCCGGCCGCGCTCGGCGTCCGCCCGGCGACCGCGCAGGACCTGCGCGGCGGCAGCCCGGACGTCAACGCCGCCGCGGTCCGTGACCTGGTGGCCGGCAAGACCGGCCCGGTGCGGGACGCCGTCCTGCTCAACGCCGCGGGCGCGCTCGCGGCGCACCGCGGGATCACCGGAGAGCCGACCCCCGCGATCGCGGACGCGCTGGAGACGGTCACCACCGCCGTGGACTCCGGGGCGGCCGCGGACCTCCTGGCCCGCTGGGCGACCCGCTCCACCGAACTCGCCACCCCCGACTCCTGACCCCACCCCGCGTCGTGGAGGCCTCGACGCGGCTGTCGGAGGCGTGGGAGCGCGTCACGGCTCCACAACGCGAGGTGGGTGGGGGCAGTTCAGTCCAGGCCGATGGCGTAGGCGGCGTCGGTGTCGGCCTTCGAGTAGGAGCGGAAGGCGATGTGCGTGTCGGTGCCGATCACGCCCTGGACCTTGCTGAGCTTGCCGGCGATCACGTCGGCGAGCTGCTCGTGCTCGCGCACCTTCACGATCGCGACCAGGTCGACGTCCCCGGCGCAGGAGTAGACCTCGGCCACCCCGTCCAGGTCCGCGATCGCCTGCGCGGTCTCGGGGATCCGGTCGGCAGCGGTGTGCACCATGACGATCGCGGTGATCACGACAGGACTCCCCCTCGGGTCGGGCCGGTGCGGCGCGCCCAGGCTAGTCGTGGCGGCCCGTGTGGCGCAGGCCGCACCCGGTTGCTACGGTGATCGCCATGCGCCCCGTCGAGCACACCCTTGCTCGTCCGACTGTCTTCGGACACAGCGCAGCGCTGCCCGCACGACTTCTCGCGGTAGTAGCGCTGCGCGTCGGCTGATCCAGGCCGCCGACGCGCCCGCGCCGAATCACCGGCGCTCTCCCTCCCGCACACTGCGGCGAGGTTTCCGAGACCTGGCTCGCGTTCCCGCTTCTTCTCGCGCAACGCATGGAGCCACCCATCATGAGCATCACCGTCGACCGTCCGGCCACCTTCACCTTCCCCGCCTCCTCCGGCGGCGCCGCCGACATCGCCTCCCGGATGCCGCGCCGGCACACCGTCGTCACCGACGACGGCCTGAACGGGGCCATGCAGGTCGCGACCGCGCTGCAGACCTGCGGGCGCCCGCTGCGGGAGTTCGCGGTCGACGTCCGCGAGGGCGTCGGCTACGGCTCGGTCACCTGCACGATGTCGATGACCCCGGGCGAGGCGGAGCAGTTCGAGACCCGGATGCTCGCGATGCCCTGCGTCCTGGCCGTCGACCCCTGCTGAGCGCTGACGCCCCCGCCCCTGCGCGCTACCGGGTGCGGCCCCGGGACGGGGCCGTGCCGCGCGCGGCGTCCAGCATCTGCCGCCGGTCGGCGATCTTGACCCGCTCGGTGCCGCCGCGCTGCTCGCCCAGGGCGATCTCGGCGGCGTCCACACGGAGCCAGTCGTCCCACAGCACCGGCTCGATCCCGAACTCCCGCAAGCGGTCCAGTACCGCGTCCCCGTTCGGCCGGGACGGGTTCGCCAGGTCCGGCAGGTCCGCCAGCACGGACGCCGCGGTCTCCGTGCCGTCGCTCTTGTTGGTGCCGATCACGCCGGTCGGGCCGCGCTTGATCCAGCCCGTGACGTAGCTGCCGCGCAGCGGCTCCGCCCCGAGGAGGACCCGGCCCTGCTCGTGCGGCACGGTGCCGCGGGCCTCGTCGAAGGGCAGCCCGGGGATCTGCTCGCCGGCGTAGCCGATCGCCCGCACGACCAGCCCCGCGTCCAGAGTCGTGGTCTCCCCGGTGCCCCGGACGCGCCCGTCGTCGGTCACCTGGTTGCGCTCCACCTGCACCCCGCTCACCCGGCCGTCCCGGCCCACCAGCCGCAGCGGCGAGCGCAGGAATCGCAGGTGGATCCGGCGGCGGCCGCCCGGGCCGGGCGGGTCGGTCCGCCACTCGGTGAGGCTCTCGAGGACCTGCCGCATCCGGCGCTCCCCGGGCTCCTCGACGCCGGCGGCGAGCACGCCGTCGTCGTGCACGACGACCTCGACGTCGTCCAGCTTGGCCAGCGCGCGCAGCTCGGCCGGGGTGAACCGGACATGCTGCGGGCCGCGCCGGATCAGCACGTGCACGTCGGTGACGGCGCTGCCGCGCAGGGCCTCCAGCACGACGTCGTGCGCGTCGGTGGCGGCGATGTCCTCGGCCGGGCGGGCCAGCATCCGGGCCACGTCGATCGCGACGTTCCCGGCACCGACGACGACCGCACCGGTCGCGTCCAGCGCGGGCCCGGGCCCGGCGGCGTCCGGGTGCCCGCAGTACCAGGCCACGAAGGCCCCGGACCCGACCGACCCGGCCAGGTCCTCCCCCTCGACCCCGAGGTCGCGGTCGTTCGCGCTGCCGGTGGCGTAGACGACGGCGTGGTAGTGCTCGCGCAGGACCTCGCCGGGGATCGCCGGGCCGGACTCCCCGTCCGGTCCGACGGTCACGTTGCCGAGGAACCGGACCCGCTCGGCGTCGTCGAACGTGGAGACCAGCGCGCGGATCACCGACTTCATCTTGAGGTGGTCGGGGGCGACGCCGTAGCGGACCAGGCCGTACGGCGCGGGCAGCCGGTCGTAGACGTCGACGTGCACGTTCTCGTCCCCGGCCAGCAACGCCTCGGCGGTGTAGAGCCCGGAGGGGCCGGCCCCGATCACCGCCACCCGGTACGGGCGGGAGTCCGGTACGGACGGGGACGGGTTCGACACGATGCACACCTCCGGGGAACGGGTGGTGACGACGCTAACAGCCGGGTGCCGACGATCACCCCGCCGTGCGCACCCGGTCACCCGGCGCTCCGGATCCCGCCGACCGGAGCCCGCCACCCACCGCGCGCACCGCGGGCCGCCCGTCGGGCAGCAGCAGTTCGGTGCGTACCGACCAGAACCGCCTGCCGTCCCGGACGGTCTCGCTGCGGGCCTGCAGCGTCGCGTCGACCTGGACCGGGCGCAGGAACTCGACGGTCAGCGACAGCGGGCGGACCGGGCCACCGAGAGGAGCGCCAGCGGAACGAGCATCCGCGCCATGAGGAGCGCCAGCGGAACGAGCAGCTGCACCGTCGCCGCGCCGCAGGTGCGACGCCTGCGCGGCCGCGGCGAGCCCGCTCAGCACGGCACCGTGCGTGGTCCCGTTGAGGTTCGCGGTGGAGGGACCGGGGGTGAACAGCACGTCGCCGCCGACGTCGGCGACCTCCAGCGCCGCCGGGTCGAGCCGGGACGGGTCGAACGGCGGCAGCGCGGACCGGAAGTCCGGCTCCCCGGCGTCCGGGGAGTCGCCGTCCCGGGTGCCGCGGGCGTCCGGGTCCACCGGGCCACCGCCGGTCGCGAGACCGCCGGGCCGGGCGGGCACACCGCTCAGCGCCATCGTGACGACCGCGTGCGCGACCAGGACACCGGTGTCGTCGCGCATCTCGGCCCGCCCGACGCCGATCTCGTCGTCGAGGTGCAGCAGGGTCAGGCCCGCGGTGAGCCACCGGGCCTCCGGCGCCGGGGCCCCGACCAGGTCCAGGCGCAGGTCCAGGGTCGGCGCCCCGGCCGTCAGCTTCGCGGTGGAGAAGACCAGGTAACCGATCCCGGAGTCGGCGAGCAGCGCGGGCAGCACCGGGGCGATCCCGCCACCGGCGGTGCGGACGCCGGGGCCGATCGGGGCCTGGATCCGGGCGACGCCGCGCGCGGCGTCCGGGGCGGGGCGCATCCCGAGCCCGGTCTCCACCGGGGCCCGCCGCATCCGCTCCCGGGTCGACCCGGGCGACGTGGCTCGGGCGGACGACGGTGTGGTGGGCATACCGCTCATCGTGCGATACGAGCGCGTTGCGCAGCGTTCCCGACGGCTGTGTAGTCCCTCACGCCCGGGTGCGAGTCCCTCACGCCGGGGCGGGCCTCACGCCGGGACCGCGGCGTCCTCCCCGCACTCGCGCTCGCAGCGGAACGTGGCCCGGTAGTCCGCCGGCGCGACGCCGAGGGCCCGCCGGAAGTGGTGCCGCAGCAGCGCCGCGGTGCCGAACCCGGCACGGGTGGCGATGGCGTCCATCCCGAGGTCGGTCTCCTCCAGCAGGGTGCGGGCGTGCAGCACCCGCTGCGCGGAGATCCACCGGTGCGGGGTGGTGCCGGTCTCGGCGACGAACCGGCGGGCGAAGGTCCGCTCGGACATCGCGGCCCGGCGGGCCAGCCCGGTCACGGTGTGCTCGCGGTCCAGGTTCTCGATCAGGTAGCTCAGCACCGGGGCCAGCGAGTCGCCGGTGCACTCGGGCACCGGCAGCTCGACGAACTGGCGCTGGCCGCCCTCCCGCTGCGGCGGCACGACCATCCGGCGGGCGATCCCGTTCGCGACCGAACCGCCGAGCTCGCGGCGGACCAGGTACAGGCAGGCGTCGATCCCGGCGGCGGTGCCCGCACCGGTGATGAGGTCGCCGTCGTCGACGTAGAGCGCGTCCTCCTCGACGACCGTGCCGGGATGCGCGGCGCGCAGCTCGGCGGCGTGCTTCCAGTGCACGGTGCAGCGGCGGCCGTCGAGCAGCCCGGCGGCGCCGAGCACGAACACGCCGGAGCAGACCGACAGCAGGATCGCGCCACGGGCCCGGGCCTCGCGCAGCGCGTCCAGTGCCTCCGGCGGGTACTCGCGCAGGCCGGTGGCGGCCACGCAGACCAGGTCGGCGCCGGGCAGCGCGTCCAGCCCGCGGTCCGGCGTGATCGTGACGCCGATGTTGCGGGTCGTCACCGGCTGCCCGGCCTCGACGCCGCAGACCGTCCAGTCGAGCACCGGCAGCCCGTCGTCGGAGCGGTCGAGGCCGAACACCTCGCAGAGCACCCCGAACTCGAAGACGGCGAGCTCGTCGAGGACCAGGACCGAGACGCTGCGCAGCACGCGCTCACGGTAGCTGGCAGGAACTCGACGGTCCAGGGATTCCTGCCCCGTTCAAGACGCGTGACGGCACGCCGGGTCCGTGGCGCTCAGCTCGTCGCGTACCGGTTCGCGGGGCGCGCGAGATCGAACCGCGCGCGCAGCGAACCGTCGTACGGGGCGGGGACCCAGGCGTCGCCGAGTGCCGGCAGCAGGCCGTCCACCACGGCGTCCAGGCCGGACGGCAGGGCCAGCGGGGCCAGCACGAACCCGTCTGCGGCCCGCTCCTCGACGGCGCCCCGGAGCAGCTCCGCCAGCCCGGCCGGGTCGCCGACGTAGCGCAGCGTGCGCGCGGCGGTGCCCGCCCCGGCCGGGGCGAGCAGGTCCAGCTCCCGCAGGGCCTCCCCGACCCGGTCGCCGAGCAGCGTCTCGACGTCCAGCAGCACCGCGACCCGCTCCGGGTCGCGCCCGGCGTCCGCGACGGCGGCCCGGACCCGGTCCCGGGCCTCCGCGGCCCCGGCGACGGTGTCCGCGGCCACCCGCACGACGTCGGCGTGGCGCCCCACCACCGGCAGCGCCGCGGCCTCGTCACCGCGCAGCACGGTCGGCGGCTGCGCCTGCGGCGAGCGCGGGGTGATCGACGGGCCCTTCACCGAGAAGAACTCGCCGGCGAAGTCGACGTAGTGCAGCTTCTCCCGGTCGACGAACCGGCCGGTCGCCTCGTCCCGGATCTCGGCATCGTCCTCCCAGGAGTCCCAGAGCCGAGCGACGGCCTCGATCACCTCGCCGGTCTCCCGCCAGAGCGCGTCGGCCGGTGCCGGGCCGGTGCGCCCGAACAGGTCGGCCTCGGCCCGGGTGCGGGACACGTCGGGCTGCCAGCCGGCGCGACCGGTGGACACGAAGTCCAGGGTGGCGATCGCCGTGGACAGGTGGAACGGCTCGGTGTGGGTGACCGGCGCGACCGGGACCACGCCGATCCCCGGCACGGCCGGGGCGATCCGGGCGGCCAGCGCGACGGCGTCCAGGGTGCCGGGGAGCGCGTCCGGGTCGGCCGACGGCGGTGCGAACGTGTCGGGCAGCACGACCAGGTCGAGGCCGCCACGCGCGGCGGTGCGGACCCGTTCGACGTGGGTGCCTGCGGCGAACAGGTCACCGGCGCCGGGCAGCCGCCACGCGCCGGGATGGCGTCCCGCGCCACCGATCTCCACCGCCAGGTGCAGCCGCCCGCTCACATCGCCTCCGCTCCTCACGCGACGCCCCGCCCCGCGCGCTCGGTTCCTCGCCCTCGGTTCCTCGCCCTCGGCCTCTCGCACGAGCCAACACCACCCCGGGCAGGGGTGTTCCCGCGGGCCGGGTCGTCGTCGACCTCGTCCGGCATCCCCAGGATCTCCTCCTCGAGCTCCGCGACCAGCGGTTCGAACGACCAGCTCCAACGACCGGGTCGATCGTCCGGCGAGGACGTCAGAACGTTCTTGCCAGCGGCAGGTAGTTTTCTTCGGTGAAGAACAAGCCGACGTACAGCATCGACTCGGTCGACCACGCGTTGCGACTGGCGGTCCTGCTGCAGCAGGAGGGGCCACTGGGCGTGACGGAGGCGGCGCGGCGGCTCGGGGTCGCCCGGTCGACGGCACACCGGCTGCTCACGATGCTCGTCTACCGGGACTTCGCCGAGCAGGACGACGACCGCCGGTACGCCGCGGGCCCCGTCATGCGCTCGTTCAACGGCGTCGAACCCGTGACCCACCTGCGGAGCATCGCGCTCCCGCACCTGCGCACGCTCGTCGAGCGGACGGGTGAGTCCGCCAACGTGATGGTCCTGCTCGGCACGCAGGTCCAGATGGTGGCGACCGTCGAGTGCGCCCACATCCTGCGCGTCGGCGACCGGGAGGGGCGGATCCTCCCGGCGCATCTCGCCTCCGGCGGGAGGGCCGTACTCGCCCGGTTCAGCCGTGCCGAGCTCGACGCCCGCTACGCCGACGAGTCCCGGACCGGGGTCTCCCGCGAGGCCGTGGAACGCGTCGTCCGCCAGACGCGGCGGCGCGGGTTCGCGATCAACGACCAGGGCACCGAGGCCGGACTCACGGCCGTCGGGCACGCGGTGGGCGACACCCGGAGCACGCCCGCCGCGGCCCTCTCGATAGCCATGCCCACCGCGCGCTATCACCGCCGGATGCTTCCCGAACTCGCGGCGGCACTGACCGCTGCGGCCCATGCGATCGAGCGCGATCTCCACGCCTCGACCGACGACGCCGGCGTGGCCAGGGCCCGGCGCTGACCCGCCGGGCACTGGCAGAGACGTCCTGACCGACACCGTGGCCGTGGTTGTGCCGGCGCGGCCACTCCGGCACGGGCCGGCGCGCATCGTATCGACGTTTGGGCACATCACCTGCGGGAAGGCTGCTGACATGGCCGACGAGAAGAAGTCCGACGGGAAGACCGACGAGGTCAAGGGCAAGATCAAAGAGACGGTAGGCGACGTCACCGGCGACGAGGAGCTCGAGGTCCAGGGCAAGGGCGACCAGACCAAGGGCAACCTCAAACAGGCGGGCGAGAAGCTCAAGGACGCCGTCACGGACGACGACTGAACGTCGTTCATTGCCGGGTAGTCGAAACTACGTCGACTTCGCCCCCCGGGACGGTGGGGCGCCCGGCACCCGGCGCGCCCGCTTCGTTGCTGCCCACCGTGCGGCGCAGAGGCCGTAGACCACGCGGGCAGCGCTGCCCGGCTGGCCGCCCACGACGAGTTCGCGCATGACAACGCGCCCGGCGGACACCGGTCGGGGCGCGCCGGGCCAACCCAGCCGAGCGCGCGCCAGCCCGGCCCACGCCTCGCCCCCCGAGCAGCGAGGGCCCGGTCGATCGAGAAGTTGCGCGGACGCCAGGTAAAGCCCGGCAGCACGACGTGCCGGAGCGGGGCTGCGCACCCACACTTCATCCTGTGGACACCGAACCGGACGATTCGACCGAGGCCGACGCCAAGGGCCGACCGGCCTCGCTACGAGAAGACGAGGTCGAGCGCGCGCTGGACCAGATCGTCGAGCGGGGGCGCCCCCGGCTGTTCCGCTCCGTCGCCGAGCTACTGGCCAGCGGCACGATCGCCGGAGTGGAGATCGCGCTGGGCGTACTGGCCTTCCTCGCCGTCGAGCAGGCGACCGGATCGAAGCTGCTCGCCGGCTTGGCGTTCTCGATCGGCTTCGTGATCCTCCTGCTGGGCAACAGCGAACTGTTCACCGAAGGCTTCCTCGTCCCGATCGCGGTAGTCGTCGCCAAGGAAGCCACCTACCTCCGGCTGGTCCGGTTCTGGGCACTGACCCTGCTCGGCAACCTGATCGGCGCGTGGGTAGGGATGTGGGCGATCGTCACCGCGTTCCCGGCGCTGGATCCGATCGCGGTCACGAACGGCAAGACCTATGCCACCGCGACCCTGGGCCTGTCGACGTTCCTGCTCAGCGTGCTGGCCGGGGTCGCGATGACGTTGCTGACCCGCATGCGCAGCGGCACCGACAACGACGTCGCCAAGGTGCTCGCCTCGATCGCGGTCGCCTTCCTGGTGGCCGGGCTGTCGATGTATCACTCGGTACTGGACACACTGTTCATCTTCGGCGGCATCCACGCCGGGGGCCCCTACGGGTACGGCGACTGGATCGTGTTCTTCGGGTGGACAGTCCTGGGCAACATGGTCGGCGGGATCGGGGTAACAACGATGCTGCGGCTGGTGCGCAGCCACGAACGTCTCCGCGAGTGGCGCGCGACCGACGCGCCCGGCCCTCATGCGAGCAACACGTAGTCCGGTCGCGTGGTCGACCAGCCGCGCGGTACCGCTGCTCGCCACCACCGCTCGGGAAGCGGGACCGGCGAAGTGCCTTTATGATCGAGAGAGTTTCGATCGCAGGGGGTCCCTGGCATGACGACGATCCGGAGTACCGGTCCGGCCACGCGCGCCGACACGGTCCGGGCCTGGGTGGTGCTCGCCGCAGCCGTGCTGCAGACGGTGGCCGGTTCGCTCGGTGGCAGCGGCCTGTTCGGGGAGTCGCAGCGGGTGCTGTCCGACCGCTACCCCTCCGTGCTGGCGCCCGCGACGATCGCGTTCTCCGTCTGGTCGGTGATCTATCTGGGGCTGCTGCTGTACGCGGTGTACCAGTCGCTGCCGGGGCAGCGGTCCCGCCCGGTCCACCGGGCGGTCGGCTGGTCGTTCGTCGCGACGGCGGCGTTCAACGCGGGCTGGATCGTGATCTTCTCGCAGGAGCTCCTCGGCACCGCCCAGCTGGTGATCGTCGCGCTGCTGGTGACCCTCGCGGTGCTGCTGTGGCGGCTCGCCGCGGTCCCGGCGGCCGGCGTGGCCGACCGAGTGCTGGTCCACGGACCGCTGGCGTTCTACGCCGGCTGGGTGTCGCTGGCGACGCTGGCCGGGTTCTCGGTGACGCTGACCTACTGGGGTGCCGCGCTCGGCCCGGTGGAGGGTGCGCTGCTGTTGCTCGTGGCGGTCGTCGTGGTCGGGTACGCGACGTTCCGCACGGCGGCCGCGGTGCCCTACGCCGCGACGGCGGTCTGGGCGCTGTTCTGGATCACCGTCGAGGCGCCTGGCCCGGTATCCGTGGTGGCCGCTGTCGGCGCGGTTGCGGTTGCGGTGGCTGCGGTGTTGCGGGCCAGGCAGGGAGTGCGAGCCGCGTTCGGCTGAGCAGGGTCGCCGATATGCCACTCCCGTGCCGGTTCCGTGCCGAGTCCGGCTCCCGGTACGGCGTGTCCGCCGGTCACAGAACCAGACAGTGCAGCGCGACGAAGGCCACCGGCGTGTAGGGCAGCACCACGGCAGCGGGCCCGCGGATGCGCAGCCAGGATCGTGAGCCCAGGCCTTCCGCATCGACGCCGTGCTCGAGGTGCAGGCGCACCGGACCGATTCGCACCTTCCAGCTCCAGGTACGGGCCGTCTCGTCCACCGCGAGTACCTCGAACGGCACGCCCACCACGCCGCAGACGCGGACGCTGCCGCGCAAGCCGGGAGTGAGCCGGCGCGCCGGCGCCTCCACCCCGGTGATCTGAGGTGCCCAGCGGGGCCAGCGGTCGAGGTCGGCGTAGCGCTCCCACGCGGTGGCCGGCCGGGCCGAGCCGATCGCGCTGATCGAGGTCTGCATGAAGACGGTCCTACCCACCGCCGCACTCGTCCAGGCACTGCGCCTCTGTACAGTTCCGCGGGCTCATCTTCCCGCACTGCACGCTACGGGCGGGCACCCCCGGCCAGGTGGTCCGGGTGGACGGCTTCGCCGGCGAGCGGGGAATGCCGATCGGCCGCGGGCGCGCGACCGGCCGAGTCCCTGCCACCCGGAGGTCGGCCGTGCCAGGTTCAGGCTCCGGGGTGGTGCACGTGAACGACCAGCCGGTCCCACCAGTGCCGCGAGCTACCCTGCGGGGCCACGACCACCTGCCGGTCGGTGGGCGCCCGCGGCAGCGGGGCCCCCGCGCGGTGCGCCCGGGCCGCGTCCCGGATCCGTTGCCCGGCCCGGTGGTAGAACTCCAGCTGGATCGGCCGTCCGAACAGGGCGAAGCCGAACCGGTAGAGCGGGTTGGGCACCGGTGCGCGGCGGGAGTAGGCCCGGATCCAGAACATGACCTCGCCGCTCGCCAGGTTCTTGACGACCTCGTAGCTCAGCCGGCCCTGCTCGAGGTGCCCGGACAGCGTCTCGTAAGCCCAGCCCCAGACGCGCCGACCGTCGTGCTCGGTGTCCACGACGTCGGTGACCCGGACTCCGAGATAGAAGCGGAGCAGCGTGAACCGTCCCTGCAGCAGCATGTTCCGCCCGAGTAGCGGATCGCCGGGCCGGTAGATCCCGCGCAACCGCCGGTGGTCGGTGAACTCGTAGTCGCGCACCAGGATGCACGCGGATTCCCAGAGCCCGCCCGGCTCCGGTGGGCCGGGCCGCTCGGTACCGAGCAGGGCCCGTCCGGTGTCCACGTGCCAGCGCGGATCCGCCGCCGAGACCGGGGCGTCGGCGGGGTCGTAGTTCACCGCCGACTGGGCGAGCTCGTCCAGCTGCCGGGCCAGGTCACGGTCGTCGACACCCGTCCTGCCCGCCGCGGTGTCCCGGTCGTTCCCGACCGACATCCGGGTGCCGGGGGCTCCCGGCCACTGCGCCGGCCGTCTCAGCGCTTCCCGCCCTTGCGCACCGAGTCGCCGATCAGCCAGAACATCGGCGGCCACAGGCCCACGAAGATCGCGCGCCGCTCGGCGTTGCCCCGCTCGTCCTGGTCGACGGTCTTGGCGCGCAGCCAGAGGCCGATCGCCAGCACGATCGTGGACAGGGACAGGGCCTGCAGGTGCCCCTCCCGGGCGCCGGTCCGGCGCAGCACGTTTCCGACGGTCATGAGCGGGTGTTCCCGCGAGCGCCGCTGCTACACCCGTGCTCTCATCGTCGGATGCCGCGTCGGGAACCGGTCACCGGCACCATCCGCTCACGCCGGGTCGGTGCGCTGCTGCGCTGGCCGCTGGGTATCGCGGTGGTGTCCTGGCGGTACTTCTGGCGCACCACCCCGGTGCACCGCAGCGACCGTGCGGGGGACCGCTCGGACCTGCCTCCGGGCCCGGTGCCCGACGGCGACGAGCGGGTGCAGGAGGTACGCGACGGGTACGGCCCGTTGCTGCATCGTCGCTACGCGGTGCGGATCACGGGTTCCCGGCTCCGTCCGGACGAGCTGATGAGCAGGCTGATGCGCGACCCGGACCGGTGGTCGCCGGAGTTCGCGGTGTTCCGCCGTACCCGCGGCGACCCCGGCACGATCGCCGTCGGTGACGAGTTCCTGGTCCGGATGCCCGGGCCCTGGGACGGGCCGGTGCGGGTGGTCTCCGCGGACCCGACCGGGTTCGCCTTCGTCACCCTGCACGGGCACCTGGAGGCCGGGCGGATCGAGTTCCGCGCGGCTGCGGACGACGACGGCCGGCTGCGGTTCGACATCGAGTCCTGGGCCCGGCCAGGGGACCGGCTCTCGCACCTGCTCTACAACCGGCTCCGGGTGGCCAAGGAGGTCCAGCTCAACATGTGGACGCACGCCTGCATCCGGGCCGCGGTGCTGGCCGACGGGCGCCCGGACGGCGGAGTCACCGTGCACACCAGGCGGGTCGACATGCGCGACACCGCAGACCGGCCCGACCCCCGGTGAGTTCGCCATCGCACCCGTCCGAGGGCGGCGTGGCGGGCCAGGATGATCCGGCCGTCGGGCAGGGTGGGGAGCCAGGCCTCGTAGACGGTGCGGGTCATCGACCGTTCCCGGCGCTCGGCCGCCCCGGCCGCCGCGGTTCCGACGATCCCGACGACCGGATCGCGGGCATCGTCGCGGGCAGTGACCGCAGGGTGGGCGCCACGGTGCGGAACTCGCGTCCGGCCTGCTCCCACGTCCGGGGATCGCTGAGCTCGTCGATCACCCGGCTCCGTGCGGCCGGGGCCTCGTGGGGCGCGTCGACGGGGGCCGGGTCGGTGCTCATCGGGCAGGCTCCGTCCGCGATGCGGCGAGGTCGGCCGCGGTCCACGCCATTCCGATCGCGCCGTCGAGCACGGCCCGGTCCGCGGCGGGGGTGATGCAGGCCGCGGTGAACTCGGGCTGGTGATTGACCGCGGGGCGCAGTCCAGGCCGAGCATGGGATGGATGGTGGGCACGACGTGCGAGACGTTGCCCATGTCGGTGGCGGCGCCGACGATCCCGCCGGCGGGCAGCTCGGGGAACGTCCGTCCGAGTGCTTCGGCGTTGGCCCGGTAGAGCGCCAGCAGGCCGGGGTCGGGTCGCAGGTCGGCGTAGTCGGGGCAGGCCGGGTCGGTGCTCAGCTCGCACCCGGTGGCCAGCGCACCGGCCTCGAAGCATCGCCGGACCCGGTGGGTGAGCGGGGCCAGGGCCTCGACCGTCTCGGTGCGGACGATCCAGCGGCCCCGGCTGGCGTCGGGGATGATGTTCGGCGCGGCGCCGGCCTCGGTGACGATCCCCTGGATCCGGTCGGAGCCGGTGGTCTGCTGGCGCAGCAACCCGATCGCGACCTGGGCGACGGTCATCGCGTCCGCGGCGTTGACCCCGAGCTCCGGGTAGGCGCCGGCGTGGACGGGGGTGCCCCGGTAGGCCACGTCGAACATCGCGATCGCGGAGCCGGGCATCGCGGCCGTCTCGACGGCCGCCGGGTGCACCATCATCGCGGCGTCGAGCCCGTCGAACGCGCCCCGCTCGAGCATCAGCACCTTGCCCCCGCCACCCTCCTCCGCCGGGGTCCCCAGCACGGTGACGGTGAGGCCGAGGTCGTCGGCGAACCGGGCCAGGCCGAGGCCGGCGCCGACGGCGGCCGCGGCGATCACGTTGTGCCCGCAGGCGTGGCCGATCCCGGGCAGGGCGTCGTACTCGGCGCAGATCGCGACGTGACACGGCCCGGAACCGACGGTGGCGCGCACGGCGGTGGGCAGGTCGTAGCAGCCGTGCTCGACGGAGAACCCGCCGGCGTCGAGCGCGTCGGCGACCCAGCGGCTGGCCCGGATCTCGGCGAAGGCCAGCTCGGGATGGGCGTGGATCCGGTGGGACAGCCCGACCAGGTCGTCGCCGGCCGACCGGATCCGGTCGGCGACCGCCCGCTTGACGGCGCCGGGGCCGGCGGGCGGGGACGGGGCGGTCACGGCGCGGCCGCGTGGTCGATCCGGTCGGCCATCAGCTCGCCGGTCATGATCGCGGCCAGGTTGGTGTTGGCCCGGGGTACCGACGGGAAGATCGACGCGTCGACCACCCGCAGGCCCTCCACGCCGAGGACCCGGCACTGCGGGTCGACCACGGTGTCGGCGCCGGCCGGGTCGCCCATCCGGCAGGTGCTCGTGGCGTGCTGGGCGTCGGCGGCGGTGGCCAGCAGGTGGTCGTCGAGCTGCGCGTCGTCGTCGAGGACCGACAGCAGCCGCGTGTTCACCCGCTCGACCGGCCCCTCCGAGATTGCCGCGACGTCGTCGCCCCGGGCCATGTCGACCAGCGCCCGGATCCCCGCCCGCAGCCGGACCAGGTCCCGCTCGTCGGAGAGCATGGACTCGCGGACCTCGGGCTGGACAGCGGGGTCGGTCGAGGTGAGCGTGACCGACCCGCGGGAGAACGCCTGGTTGACCCACACGCCGAACGCGCCCGCGCCGAACCGCAGGTCGGCGCTCTCCATGGACAGCACGTTCTGGTTGAGCGACACGAACATCATGTCGTGCGGGCCGGCGCCCGCGAGGTTGCTGGTGTAGCGGACGCAGACGTTGGTGTGCCGGTCGTCGGCGGTCCGGCTGGCCGAGGGCTCGTTCAGCGCGATCGCCACGCCGACCATCGGGTGGTCCTGCAGGCCGTGCCCGACCGGGAGGTCGGCGACGACGTCGACGCCCAGGGCGCGCAGCGCTGCGGCGGGGCCGATGCCCGAGCGCATCAGCACCGCGGGCGAGTGCACCGCACCCGCGCTCAGCACCACCTCCGCCGCCCGTTCCTCGACCACCGACGCGCCGTCGAGGTAGCGCACCCCGACCGCCCGCCCGTTCTCGATCAGTACCCGCTCGACCAGGGCTCCCCCGCGCACCGTGAGCAGATCCGAGTTGCGCGCGGGCTCGAGGTACCCGTCGTTCACGGTGACCCGCCGGCCGCCCCGGGAGTTGATCGGGTACGGCGACACCCCGCCCGCGCCGGGCGCGTTGACGTCCTCGGCCCAGCCGTGCCCGGCGGCCAGCGCCGCGGCAGCCAGCGCGGTGTCCACCGAACCCCAGTCCTCGCGGCGCATCCGGTGGATCGGGGTCGGGCCGCCGCGGCCGTGGTAGGGCGCGTCGCCGAACTGCTCGTCGTCCTCGGAGCGGGCGAAGTAGCCGAGCACGTCCTCCGGTGACCACCCGGTGCATCCCTGGCCGGCCCAGTCGGTGAAGTCGTCGGTCGGCGGCCGGATCGCGATCTGCCCGTTGATCGAGGAGCTGCCCCCGGTGCCCCGGCCGCGCCAGTACAGCGCGGCCTCCTGCTTGTCGGTCCGGGTCGCGAGCAGGTCCGGCCACACCAGCGGCGCGCTCGCCTCGGGGTCGATCAGCGCCCGCACCGGGTTCGGCGAGCGCCACACCTCGGCCATCTCCGCCGACCGGAACGCCGGACCGGCCTCGAGGAGCAGGACCCGCCTCCCCCGTTCCGCGAGCCGGGTGGCCAGCGGCGCGCCGGACGACCCGGCTCCGATCACGATGACATCCCACGCGCTCGTCACGGGTTCGACCTCCGAGGGACCGGGGCAGCTCGCCGGGTACGGCTGCCGGTGGCAGGTACTCTCACTGTGCCCCAACTCTCAGTCAATACCGAAAGTTCATCGCAACGCGAAGGAACCCGAGTGGCCGACACCCGTACCGCATCCCCTGCGGGGCACGCCGTGACCGAGGACTTCGCCACCGTCATGGGACAGACGATGGGCTGGCCGCCACTGGCCGGCCGCACCGCGGCGGCACTCCTGCTCAGCGCGCAACCGATGACCACGAACCAGTTGCAGGCCGAGACCGGCGCGAGCGGGGGATCGATCTCGGAGATCACCCGACTGCTGATCAGCAACGGCGTCGTCCGCCGGTTCAAGCAACCCGGGACCCGGCACTTCGTCTACGAGTGGCGCGCCGACGCCTGGGCGGGCTGCCTGGAACACCAGCTCCAGCAGACCGTCGAGCTGCGCGACCTCGCCCACCGCACGCAGGCGCTGGGCGCGACGCTGCCCGAGACCCAGCAGGCGCGCCTGCGCGCCATGGCCGGCTACTACGACTTCATCGTCGTGCAACTGACCGCGGTGCTCGACGACTACCGATCGCGACCCTGAGCCGCGGTGACGGTCGCCGCCGACCACCCCGTGTGCTCGGCGCGACCGTCGTGGCCACCGTGCGGGGGCACCCGCTCGCGCTGCCAGCGCCGGAACAGCTCGTAAATCGACCGCCAGTGCCCGTAACGTTCGGGGACATCGCGCACCTTCTTGAACAGCTCCTAGCCGCCCCACCCGATGAATCCTGAATCGGACCCACGGTCAGCACTTCACGAGCGGTCGGCCGTCGCTCAGAGAGCTCACACCACCTGGCCATTGCCGAGCACTGTCACTCGACCGTCGTTCCACAGTTCGCCCGCGGCTTCCTTCGAGGTCCCGAGGCCTTGGTGTCCGGCGGTGCTGACCGCCGCGTACCGGTAGGCGCCGCAGGGTTCGGCGGCGGATGTCCACGGGAACACTGTCCTCGAGATCGACAGCGGGGGAGAGGGCGGATGACTGATCGAGTGTGCCTGGTGACCGGAGCCAGCCGCGGTATCGGGGCCGCAAGCGCGCGCGAACTCGCCGGACGCGGTCACCGGGTGGTGGTCAACCATCGTGACAGCGCGGCCGAGGCCGATGCCGTCGCGCAGGACGTCCGCGCGGCCGGCGGGCACGCGCTGGTGGCTCAGGGCGACGTGACCGACCCGGGTGAGGTCACGCGGCTCGTCGACACGGTCGCCGCACAGTGGGGCCGGCTCGACGTGATGGTCCACAACGCGATGACGCCGTTCCCGGTCACCTCGTTTGCGGAGCTGACCTGGGAGCAGCTCGGCAGCAAGCTCGACCAGGAGATGCGCGCGGCGTACCTGCTCACCCACGCGGTGGTGCCGGGGATGATCGAGCGTCGGTACGGACGGCTGGTCTATCTGTCCACCGGCCTGGCACGCCGCCCTCGAGCCGGGATGATCGCGCTCGGTGTCGCCAAAGCCGCCCTGGACTCCTTCGTGCGCTACGTCGCCGACGAGGTGGCACCGCACGGCGTCACGGCCAATGTCGTCGCCCCCTCCACGGTCGAGGACACCGCAGTGAGCGGGCGGCTCTCCGACGAGCTCAAGGAGCAGCTCGCCGCGGCGACACCGATGCGTCGGCTCGCCCGACCCGAGGACGTCGCGCGCACTGTGGCCTATTTCGCCGGCGACGACGGCGGTTTCACCACCGGCAGCTGGGCGCCGGTCAACGGTGGCCTGATCATGCCGTGACCCCGTGTCGTGACCGCAACGACGACCCGATCCGTTCCAGGAGCACCGCATGCACACCCTCGATATGACCTACGTCGGCCACGGCCTGCATGAAGAGCTCGTCGCGTACGTGGCGGATCAGGAAGGCTTCCCCGAGCAAGAGGGCGTGCACCTCGCGGTGCGCGACGGGGTGAGCTGGAACGACCAGCGGCTACGTCGCGGCGCCACCATCGGGCTGGGGCGCTCGGTGTTCGCGCGGCTGACCGACGGCGTCGAGTGGACCGCGCTGTCGGTGAGCACCCATCGGCCGCTGTTCTGGTTCGTCGGCGGCCGGCACCTGAGCTCGATGGAAGCGTTGCGGGGACGTCGCCTGCTGGTCCACGCCCCGCATACCGCGCCGGGATGCTTCGCCCGCATCGTGTTGCGCCGTCACGGCCTCGATCCCGACCGTGACCTGGAATGCGTGATCCGCCCGCCCGGGGACTACGCGATGGACCTGCGACGGCTGCGCGCGGGCGAGGTCGACGCCGCCTACCTCGGTAGCACCCTCGACCCCGCACAGGTCGCCGCCGAGGAGGGATTCCACGAGCTCGCCTGGGTCGGCGATCACCTGGCCGTCCCGACCGTCGGGCTCGCCGTCGATCCCGCTGTCATCTCGCTCGAGGACCCTGCGGTCCTCGCCGCGGTGCGTGCGCAGCGGCGGGCCCTGGCCCTGCTCGCTGCCGACCCGGAGACCGCCGTCGCCTACCTGCAGCGGTTCCTGGCCCGCGACACCCCGGCCGAGGTCCGGCGCTACCACGCCCGCTTCGTCGCGCCGTGGTTCACCGCCGACGGGCAGGTCGACCTCGCCGGAGCCGAGGAGGGCCTCGCCGCGGTGGCCGCCGAGCTCGGCGTCACCCAGGTCCCCCGGGCCGCCGAGGTCTACCGCACCGGACTCGTCACGCCCTGACCCCGCTTCTCGCCGGGCCGGCCAGTCGCCGCATTACTTCCCACACCGGTCCAGCGTGTGTAGTTCGGTGAGAAGGGTAGGCCAGGGTATGGCCATCGAGACGACGAATCCCGCCACCGGGGAGACGGTCCGGGAGTTCGACTCCCTCACCCAGCAGGAGCTTGAGGACAGGATCCAGCGGTCCTGGGAGGCGTTCCAGAACTACCGCGCCACGACGTTCGAGCAGCGGTCCGGGTGGATGCGCGCTGCCGCCGACATCCTCGACGCCGAGACCGACCGCCTGGCCGAGCTCGCGACCCTGGATATGGGCAAGACCTTCGTTGCGGCGAAGGCGGAGGTCGGCAAGTGTGCGCTCGGGTGCCGCTGGTACGCCGACCACGCCGTCGAGCACCTCGCCGACCACCCGTGGGATCCCGCGGACGCGCCGTCGAACGCCCGGGTCTTCACCCGGTACCAGCCGCTGGGTCCGGTGCTGGCGATCATGCCGTGGAACTTTCCCTACTGGCAGGTCTTTCGTTTCCTGTGCCCGGCCCTGATGGCCGGCAACGTCGGCCTGCTCAAGCACGCCTCGAACGTGCCGCAGGTCGCGCTGGCCATCGAGGACGTGCTGGTGCGGGCCGGCTTCCCGCGGGATGTGTTCCAGACGCTGCTCATCGGCTCCTCGATGATCGAGGCCATGGTCGACGACGACCGTGTGCGTGCGGTCACCCTCACCGGCAGCGAGCCCGCCGGACGTGAGGTCGGCGCCCGCGCCGGGAAGAACGTCAAGACGAGCGTGCTCGAGCTCGGCGGCAGCGACGCCTTCATCGTGATGCCCTCGGCCGATCTGGACGCCACCGCCGACGCGGCCGTCGCGTCGCGCACCCTCAACAACGGCCAGTCCTGCATCAACGCCAAGCGGATCATCGTCCACGAGCAGGTCGCCGACGAGTTCCAGCAGCTCCTCGTGGAGAAGATGGAGGCGCTCGAGGTCGGCGACCCGATGGCCGAGGACACCGATCTCGGGCCGCTGTCGGGACCGCAGGGCCTCGAGGAGCTCGACCGGCAGGTGCAGGACTCGGTGGTCGCGGGCGCGAAGCTCCTGACCGGAGGCACGCCGCTGGGCGGCAAGGGCAACTTCTACCCGGCGTCGGTGCTCGCCGACATCCCGAAGGAGGCGCCGGCCTACTACGAGGAGCTCTTCGGCCCGGTGGCGCTCTTCTTCCGGGCGACGGACCTCGACGAGGCGATCGCGATCGCCAACGATTCGAGCTTCGGCCTCGGCGGGAGCGCCTGGACCCAGGACGCGGGCGAGGCGGAGCGCCTGGTCAACGAGGTCGAGACCGGCATGATGAACATCAACAAGATCACTGCCTCGACGCCGGAGGTCCCCTTCGGCGGGGCCAAGAACTCGGGCTACGGCCGCGAGCTCGCGAGCTTCGGCACGCTGTCGTTCGTGAATGCCAAGACGGTGTGGGTCCAGTGATCGGGAGCGGCATGCCCACCTTCACACAGGTCGCTCATGTCGCGCTCGTCGTGCGCGACATGGCGGCGAGCGTGGCGTTCTACGAGCGGGTCCTGGGGTTCGAGCAGGCGAGCGAGCGACGCGAGGGGCCGCCCGAGGCGCGGCACCCGCGCCAGCTCTTGCGCCACCCGGACTCCGCGCTCGTCCTCGGGATCCACGAGCCCTACGAGCGCTCGCACGACCGGTTCGACCCGCAGCGCACCGGACTCGACCACCTCGCGGTCACGGTGGTCGACCGGTCGATGCTGGACGCGTGGGTGGCCCACCTCGACGCGCATGGCGTCGGGCACTCCCCGGTGCGCGACGCGGGATACGCCGAGTTCGTGTCGTTCGGTGACCCGGACGACATCGCGTGGGAGATCTGGCTGCCCACACCCTGAGCCCGCCATCGGCTCGGGGCCAGCTCGGTCGGTACTCCCGGTCGGGGCGATCTCGGTCCACTCGTTCCGCGGTGGCCCTCGACGCGGCCGGGCTCGCCGGTGCCCGAGGGCTATCGAGGAGTCCTTCCAGACCGCGAAGAACGAAGCCGGATTGGACCACTACCAGGTCCGCTCCTATCGGTCGTGGTGCGCCCCCACATCACGCTTGCGATGCCCGCCGCCGGCTACCTCGCCGCCACCCGCGCAGGCGAACACGCCACCGAGAAGGGGGCGCCGGCGCCGGCAGCGACATCTGATCCCATTGTCGGCCAACGAGATCCGCTACCTGCTCGCGACCCTCGCCCTCGCTCCGATCACCTGCCTCGAGCACGTACTGCGCTGGTCGACCTGGCGACGCCGACACCAAGCCCGAACCTGCCGCTACCGGCGCCGCGGCGAACGCCCACCCACATGAACCAGGTGCCGTTGCAGTACTAATAGCCGGCGAAGGCAGCGGTCGTCAGCCCATCACTGTCGGTAGACGTCGCTGCGCCGGTCGATGTGCAAGATGTCTACCCGGTGTCGGTCCTCGATGATGGCGTAGACGACCCGGTAGTCGCCGCGGCGGGCAGAGTGCAGGCCGATCAGCTCGTTCCGGAGGGCCTTGCCCACCCGGTGTGGGGTCTGCGCCAGGGGCCCGAAGATGAACTCGACGCAGGCCGTCGCGATCTTCTCCGGCAGCCGCTCCAGGTCGCGGGCGGCACGGACAGTGACCTGGACGTGGTACTGCTCGCTCACGTGACCCCGTAGTGGGCCTTGATCTCGTCGTTGTCGGCAACTCGATCAGCCGCGGCGTCGGCCTGTCCCTCCCGGACCGCCTGCACAGCACCGGGCGTACCGAGGATCGCCAAGGTCTCCTCGATCGAGGCGAGATCATCGGCAGAGATGAGCACGGCTGCGGGGTTGCCGTGGCGCGTGATGGTGACCCGCTCGTGGGTGCGCTCAACATCGGCGACGTACTCGGAGAGCCGGTCACGGGCTTCGCCTAGGGGCACGGCAGTCATGGTGCCATGTTAGCCAAAACCAAGGGCAAAAACCCAGCTACATGTCGCACAGAAAACCGCCCCACGGCGGGTTGAGGTGCGCGGCGTCGCCGGCCACGAAGCACCGCCCGGCGCGGTACCCGGTCGGCGACCAGCATCCGGGCCGTCACCGGATCGCGCGAGCGCTCCCGGATCGGGGTCGTGGCGCCGGTCATGGTCCGCAGCGTCGCGGTCACCCACTCCGTCGACGCGTCCTCGGGGGCGCCGATGCGTCGACGTTGAAGACGATCAGGAACTCCAGCGAGGAGCTCAGGTCGTACCCGGCGTTGACCATGAGGGTGGGCAGCCAGGTGCTGGCGCCGTAGATGTGGTGACGAACACCCGCCGCCTGCCGGAGCCGATATCGTCGGTCACGGCGAGCCGGCCGTCATCGCCGTGGCCCGGGCCATGTCCCGCGCGACGTGAGCTGGGGCTGGGCACGCCCAGCGGCGCGAGTGATCGCCGATTCGGAACGAATCCGGCCACAGATGGCCGGATTCGTTCCGGATCGGCGATCACCGGGGCGATCAGAGCCTGATGCGGTCGGTGCCGGTGTCGCCGCGTGGGAGCTCGATCGTCCCGTCAGATCAGGTCGGCGCGTGCTGGCCGGTCATCAGGGCGGCCAGGTCGTCGGGCTCCAGGAACGACGGGGGCGGTGGCGGGCCCCAGTTGACCACCCTTCGAACACCTCCGGCTCCCAGAGCTCGTCCTCCGGGATGTAGTCCATGTCGGAGTAGTACCGGATCGCTGGCGCCCCGCGACGGCGGCGAGCAGCTGCGCGTGGTGCACGCACCCCGGCGGCAGCTCGTCGAGCTCGGTGTCGGAGTCGACGACACCGACGACATCGCCCGTATCGCGGCCCGCTTGGAACGGTTCGGGACGGCCCGCGACTTCGACGCCGGTGCGCTGACCGCGACCGAGCCGGTCTCCGTGCTCGAGGCCGAACTCGGTGTAGTGGGCGATGGTCTCGGCGACGTTCGGGACACCCATCGTCACCCGGGTGAGCCGGTGCATGCCCATCTCAGGCCCCCGTTCCGTCCGGGCTGTGGTGCGCGAGTCGGCGACGAAGGTCTGGCGCATCTCGCCGAGGCCCTCGATCCAGCTGACCAGCTCCTCGCCGGGCTGCAGGAGCCGCTGCGGGCTGCGCCCGACACCGACCGCCATGCCCACCGCGCGCTATCCGCCGGATGCTTCCCGAACTCGCGGCGGCACTGACCGCTGCGACCCATGCGATCGAGCGCGACCACCACGCCTCCGCCGACGACGACGGCGTGCCCCGGACCCGGCGCTGGCCCGCGGGCCACCGGGCCGGCGGGGACGTGGTCAGCGGACGGCGACCCGGTCCAGACCGCAGGGCCCCTGCCACCACGCGACGATCCGGTCCAGGTCGACCGGCACCGGCCGGGAGAAGGTCTCCCGCCACTTAGCGAAACCCTCCCCCAGGGTCGCCGCGTACTTGCCGGCGAAGGCGCTCACCAGCTCGTCCGCAGGTTCGCCCGTGCCGGGCCGGGCGGTCCCCTCGGCGATCACCACGTCGGTGCCGCCGGCCGCGGTGTCCAGCGACAGTGCCACCCCCGGCCGCTGCGCGAGCCGCCCGATCTTCGCGGTGTCCGGACGGCTGAACACCAGCACCACCGGGTCGGCGAACAGGAACCAGACCGGCACCGAGTGCGGGCGGCCGTCGGCCGAGACGGTGCCGAACCACAGGATCGGTTCGGCGGCCAGCCGGTCCGCGACCCGGGCGTGCGCCGGGTCGGCCGGGTCCAGCAACGGCCCGCTCACGGTTCCGTACCGGCGTCGGTGGCGAGCGATCGGGTGACGGGGGTCACGACGTCCATCCGGAGATGGTGCCACCGGCCCGGCCCCCGGCGCTGCACCGCCTACGCGCCCCCGGCGCGGAAGTCCGCCTCGATCCCGTCCGCACAGGCCCGCAGCTCGGGCAGGATCTCGGTGCGCAGCGAGCCGGCGTCCCGCCGCGAGGCGTGGGTGGACACGTTCGCCGCGGCCACCACCCGTCCGGCCCGATCGTGCACCGGCACCGCGACCGACCGCAGCCCGGCCTCCAGCTCCTGGTCGACGACGCAGTGCCCGTCCGCACGGACCCGTTCCAGCTCGGCCCGCAGCGCCGCCGGTGCGGCCACCGTGTGCGCGGTCAGCGCCTCCGGGGCCAGGTGCCCGAGGTGGCGGTCCAGGGTCGCCGGCGGCAACGCGGCCAGCAGGACCCGGCCCATCGACGTCGCGTAGGCGGGGAAGCGGGTACCGATCGTGATGGTGACCGCCATGATCCGGGAGGTGGGCACCCGGGCGACGTAGACGACGTCGTAACCGGTCTCCGGGTCGCCGTCGAGCACCGACACCGACGCCGACTCGCCGACCGCGGAGACCAGCCGCTCCAGGTGCGGCGCCGCGACCTCGGGCAGGCCCATCGCCGAGAGGTAGGACCAGCCCAGCTCCAGCACCCGCGGGGTGAGCGTGAACAGCCGCCCGTCGGTGCGCACGTACCCCTCGTCGGCCAGGGTGAGCAGGAACCGGCGGGCCGCGGCCCGGGTCAGGCCGGTGGCGCGGGCGACGTCGGACAGCGACTGCGCCGGACGCCCTGCGCCGAACGACCGGATGACGGCCAGGCCGCGGGCCAGCGAGCGGACCTGTTCCCGGCGCTCCCCGGCGTCGGCCGGATCGGCGGTCACCACGGCCGTCCCGCGAGCACCCGGTCCACCAGGTCCGGCGCGTGCCCGACGCCGGGCGGGTGGGACGTGGTGCCAGCCCCGGCGGCCAGGGCCAGGTTGCGCGTCATCGCGTCCGGATGGACCTCCAACCCGGCCAGGCATACCCGCAGCCGCGCGGCGGCCCCGGCGCTCACCCGCAGCAGCGTCGTCAGCGTCTCCCACTCGGCGTGCCATGCCCCGGCGGCGCGCTGGTGCTCCTGCTCCATCGAGGCCAGCAGCGTCGCGACCAGGCCGGGGGCGCGCCGGGCCGATCCGCGGGCGGTGACGGCCGCGGCCGGGTTGCGCTTGTGCGGCATCGACGACGAGTCGCCCGGCGCCGCCTCGGACACCTCCCCCAGCTCGGTGGCCGACAGCAGCACGACGTCCGTGGCGGGCTTCGCGCACGCCCCCGCCGCGACGCCGAGCGCCCCGGCCAGCTCGCCGATCCGGGTCCGCTCGGTGTGCCACGGCGTGCCCTGCGGGGCCAGCCCCAGCCGGGCGGCCAGCGCGTCGGCGACGGCCGGGCCGTGCGGGTGGGTCGCGGCCAGCGTCCCGGCGGCCCCGCCGTACTGGACCGGGAGGTCGTCGAGCAGGCCCGCCAGCCGGGCACCGGCCCGGTCCACCCCGGCGCACCAGGACGCGGCGACCGCGCCGAACGTCGTCGGCAACGCCTGCTGGCCCAGCGTGCGCGCCGCGCACGGCGTGTCCCGGTGCTCGGCGGCCAGCCGGGCCGCGGCCTCGGCACCGGCCCGCAGATCCTCGACGATCCGGTGCCCGGCCCGGCGGGTGAGCAGCACCAGCGCCGTGTCCAGGACGTCCTGGCTGGTCGCGCCCGGGTGCACCGCGCGCTCGGCGCCGGGCTGGATCCGGGCCGCGGCCGCCCTGAGCCGCTTGACCAGCGGGATCACCGGGTTGCCGCCCTCCACCGACTCCGCGGCCAGCGTGTGCGGGTCCAGCCCGGCGACGGCCGCGACCGCCCGCTCGACGCCGTCCGCGTCGTCGTCGGACACTGCGCCCTGCTCGGCCGCGACGGCCGACAGCGCCAGCTCGACCTCCAGCAGCGCCGCGATCCAGGCGGCGTCGTCGAGCAACCCGTCCACCCGATCGGTGCCGGACAGCGGACCGAACAGCTCGTTCGCCATGCGCACGAGTGTACGGATGGCGCAAAGGGATGATGGAGCCGTGCTGACCCACATCCTGCTCGACCTCGACGGCACCCTCGTCGACTCCGCACCCGGCATCCTCGGCTCGTTGCGCCGCGCGGTCGACGAGGTCGGCCTGGACGTCCCGGACGGCGCCCTGGGCACCCACCTGCTCGGCCCGCCGCTCTACGAGTCGCTCCCGTCGATCCTCGGTGCCGACGGGGCCGCGACGGTACTGCCGGTCTACCGGCGGATCTACGGCGACGAGGGGGGCCACCTGGACTCGACGCCGTATCCCGGCGTCGAGGAGCTGTTGCGGGCGCTGGCCGCGGCCGGGATCACGACGGCACTGGCCACCAGCAAGGCCGAGGTGTCGGCCCGCAAGATCCTCGCCCAGCACGGCTGGACGGACCTGTTCACCGAGATCGTCGGGGACACCCGGACCGCCGACCGGCCCAGCAAGGGGCATGTCGTCGCGGAGGCCCTGCACCGGCTGGGGCACCCGTCCGGACCGGATACCCCGCTGATGGTCGGCGACCGCCTGCACGACGCGCACGGCTCGGCCGAACACGGCCTGCGCTGTGTCGGCGCCGGCTGGGGCTACGCCGAACCGGGCGAGCTGGCCGCCGCCGGCGTCACGCCCGTGTACGCATCCGCGGACGAACTCCGGGTCGCGCTCCTCGGTTGAGGTCTTCCTCGCGAAGGGCCCGCAGGGCCCGGTAGACACCGGGGGCATGACGGTCCTCTCCCTGCACCGCTATCCCGTGAAGTCCATGCTCGGCGAGTCGGTCGAGCGCTCGACGGTGACGGCCCGCGGGCTCCTCGGCGACCGGGCGTTCGCGATCTACGACGAGGAGTCCGGAACCGTCGCCAGTGCGAAGGTGCCCCGGCTGTGGGCGGGGCTGCTGGAGTTCTCCGCCCGGTTCGCCGCCGATCCCGAGCCCGGCCGCCCGCTGCCCGAGGTCGAGATCAGGTTCCCGGACGGGTCGATGCTGCGCTCCGACGACGAGGGGGTCGACACCGCGCTGTCCGCGGCGCTGGGCCGCGCGGTGCGGCTGATCGCCGAGCCGCCGGAGGGCAGCCAGTTCGAGGAGGTCTGGCCGGAGTTCGACGGTCTGCCGGTCGACCAGCTGGCCCCCGAGGGACTGATCGAGGGCACGACCGCCCGGCGCGAGGACTCCGGCGAGCGGGTGAGCCGGTTCGACGTCTCCGCCTTCGGCGCCCCGGGCACCTTCTTCGACCTGTCAACCCTGCACGTGCTCACCGACTCCACGTTGGACCGGCTGCGGGAGCTGGCCCCGGACGCCGACTTCGACCCCCGCCGGTACCGGCCCAACGTGCTCCTGGACGGCACCGCCCCCGGCTTCGTCGAGAACGACTGGCCGGGTTCCGAGGCGCGGATCGGCGCGGTCGACCTGCGGTACTCCTTCGCGACCATGCGCTGCGTGATGACCACCCTGGCGCAGGGCCCGAAGGCCTCCGGGGTGCCCGAGGACCGGAACACGCTGCGGACCGTCGCCAAGCACAACCGGATCGAGATCCCGCAGGTCGGCGGCGTCTGGGCCTGCGCAGGGGTCTACGCCGACGTCCTGGCCGACGGTGAGATCGCCGTCGGCGACGAGCACACCGACCCCGCCTGACGACGCCGGTTCCGTCGCCGGTGCGACCCGCGCCGCCGGTGCCGCCCGCGCCGACGGCGGCAGGTGCGCCGGCGCCGACTTCGGCCCCGAAGGGCACCCTCGCCTCCACCGGGCCCCGGGGTGCCCCTCGGCATGCGCGCCGGTGCGCGCCTCGGTGTTCGCAGAGCGAACGTCTGTACGTTTGGCGAACGATCCGGTAGCCTGGGCTCGACGGAGGTGCGTGATGGACAAGGTGGTGGCGTCCGCCGCGGAGGCGGTCGCCGATATCGGTGACGGTGCGTCGTTGGCGGTCGGTGGGTTCGGGATGTCCGGGGTTCCGACGGTGTTGATCGCGGCGCTGTTGGAGCAGGGCGCGACGGACCTGGAGACGATCTCGAACAACCTGGGTGTGGACGGGTTCGGGCTGGGCACGTTGCTCGCGGCGGGGCGGATCCGGCGCACGATCGGCTCGTACGTGGGCAACAACAAGGAGTTCGCCCGCCAGTACCTGGCCGGGGAGCTGGAGGTGGAGCTGACCCCGCAGGGCACGCTGGCCGAGCGGTTGCGGGCCGGGGGTGCCGGGATCCCGGCGTTCTACACCCCGGCCGGGGTCGGCACGATGGTCGCCGAGGGTGGCCTGCCGTGGCGGCATCACCCGGACGGGACGGTCGCGATCACCTCCCCGCAGAAGGAGGTCCGCGAGTTCGACGGCGCCTCCTACGTCCTGGAGCGGGCGTTGACGCCGGACTTCGGGCTGGTCCACGCCTGGAAGGGTGACCGGCACGGCAACCTCGTCTACCGGCGTTCGGCGCGGAACTTCAACCCCGACAGTGCCGCGGCGGGGCGGGTCACGATCGCCCAGGTCGAGCACCTGCTCGAGCCCGGCGAGATCGACCCCGACGCGGTGCACACCCCCGGCATCCACGTGCACCGGGTACTGCACGTACCCGATGCGGACAAGCCGGTCGAGTTCAGGACGGTGAGCAAGTAGATGGCGCTCTCACGCGACGACATGGCCGCCCGGGTCGCCCGGGAGCTGCCCGACGGCTCCTATGTCAATCTCGGTATCGGGATGCCGACCCTGGTGCCCGGGCACATCCCGGCCGGGCGCACCGTGATCCTGCACTCGGAGAACGGGATCCTCGGCGTCGGCCCCTATCCGACAGACGACGAGGTCGACCCGGACCTGATCAACGCCGGGAAGGAGACCGTCACCGTCAACGACGGCGCCGCCTACTTCGGCTCGGCGGAGTCGTTCGGCCAGATCCGGGCCGGGAAACTCGACGTCGCCGTCCTGGGCGGGATGGAGGTCGCGGTGAACGGGGACCTGGCGAACTGGGCCGTCCCCGGCAAGATGATCAAGGGTATGGGTGGGGCGATGGACCTCGTGCACGGTGCCCGGCAGGTCATCGTGATGATGGACCACGTCGCCAAGGACGGTACGGCGAAGATCGTCGAGAAGTGCCGCCTGCCGATCACCGGCCTGGGCTGCGTCACCAAGATCGTCACCGATCTCGCCGTCATCGACGTCACCCCCGACGGCCTCACCCTGATCGAGACCGCCCCCGGCGTCACCGAAGACGACGTCCGCGACCAGACCGCCGCCCCACTGCACTGACCGTGCAGGCGGAGCGTCAGGCGCGGGGGCCGGGGGCGACGGGCATGTTCGTCAGGCCTCGGACCAGGGTGGACTGGCGGTGGGTCAGCTCGGACGGATCCACCGCCAGCGCCAGGTCCGGGCGGTCGGCGACCAGCTTGCCGATCGCCACCCGGCCCTCGATCCGGGCCAGCTGGGCACCCAGGCAGAAGTGCACGCCGTGCCCGAAGAACACGCCACCCGAGGTGTCCCGGCCCAGGTCGAGCTGGTCCGGACGCTCCACCCAGTCACCGTCCCGGTTGGCGGCCGCCAGGCCGAGCATCACCATCTCCCCCGCCGGGATCGTCACGCCGGAGTAGGTCACCTCCTCGGCGGTGAACCGGATCGGCGCCTGCGCGACCGGTGAGTCGAACCGCAGGAACTCCTCCACCGCGCTCGTGATCAGCGACGGGTCCGCCTGCAGCCGGGCCAGCTCGTCGGGATGCGTGAGCAGGGCCAGCACGCCGTTGCCGATCAGGTTGACCGTCGTCTCGTGCCCGGCGATCAGCAGCATGACCGCCATCGCGACGAGCTCCTCGGAGGAGAGCCGGTCGCCGTCGGTGTCGCTGACCTCGATCAACGACGACAGCAGCGCGTCGTCCGGCTCGGTCCGCTTGCGCGCGATCAGCTCGCTCAGGTAGCCGTACAGCTTGCCCATCGCGGCGTTCTTGTCGTCGGCCGGGGACTCGTCGACCAGCACCGACGACCAGGCCGAGAAGTCGTCACGGTCCTCGGCGGGAACCCCGAGCAGCTCGCAGATCACCTGCACCGGCACCAGGAACGCGTACTCGCGCATCAGGTCCACGGTG
Organism: Pseudonocardia nantongensis; assembly: GCF_046546495.1. NCBI lineage: Bacteria > Bacillati > Actinomycetota > Actinomycetes > Pseudonocardiales > Pseudonocardiaceae > Pseudonocardia > Pseudonocardia nantongensis. Next base: position 123,697 of record NZ_JBKGXT010000009.1, read on the forward strand.
CCGTCCTCCGGCATCCGGGCCAGCAGATCCGCGGCGATCTCCTCGACCCGTGGCTGCAGCTCCGACATCCGGCGCACGGTGAACGACCGGCTCACCAGCTTGCGCAGCCGGGTGTGGTCCGGCGGGTCCATCAGGATCATCATCGGGGTCGGCGCCGCCGGCATGTCCGCGCGCTGCTCCTCCGGCAGCGTGTACCGCCAGTCCTTGCTCAGGCGCGGGTCGACGAACGCCTCGCGGACGTCGGCGTGCCGGGTGAGCAGCCACATCTCGCCGTCCGGGAGGGCGAGCTTGCGAACCGGTTCGGATTCCCGCAGGGCGGCGTAGGCGGGGTAGGGATCGCTCCAGAACCCGCCGGTGAACAGCTCGTGCGGGTCGGTGCCGGTGGTGGTCAGCGCCATGGACACCATCATGCCAGCGGCGGTAAGCGCGCGCTTACACCGCGGCGAACCGAGTGATCGAGCACACGTCCGGGTCCAGCGCGACGTCGTCCGGGAGCGGCTTCCCGAGGACGACGGCGGCGGCCACCGCGGCCAGCGCCGGTGCCGACTCGATGCCCGACCCGCCCTGCCCGGCGACGAAGTGGAAGCCGGGGTGCTCCGGGCGGGCCCCCAGCACCGGGCCGCGGTCCGGCGCGAACGTGCGCAGGCCCGCCCACGCGGTGCGCACCGAGCGCAGGCCCAGCGTCGTCGCGGCGCCGACCCGGTCCAGGGCCAGCGCGACGTCGAGCTCGTCCGCGCGGGCGTCACCGGGCTCGGCCGGGGTCTCGTCGGCCGGGGAGACCAGCACCGCGTCGGTCTCGGCCTTGAGGTACCAGCGCTCGGCGGCGTCGGCGGTCAGCGGGAGCGGCGCGGAACCGCCCGCACCGTCCGGGACCCGCAGCCGTGCCGGGTCGGGCGCCGGGCAGGCGGCGATCGTGCGCCGGTAGGGCCGCAACCCCGCGCCCGGGACGCCGGCCAGCGCGGCGACCTGCTCGGTCCACGCGCCGGCCGCGTCGACCACCTCGGCGGCCCGGACCCGCTGCCCGCCCGCGGTGTCCACCGTCCAGCCCGACCCGTCCCGGCTGATCGCGACGGCGCGGGCGTCCCGCAGCACGGTGCCGCCGCGCGCCAGCAGGCCGCGCCGGTAGCCGTCGTGCAGGGCGATCGCGTCGGCGTCGCAGGCGCCGGGGGTCCAGGCTGCGGCCCGCGGCCGGTGCAGCACCGGGCAGCGGGCCACGGCCTCGTCCGGATCGAGCGGCACCGGGGCACCCGGCTCGCCGCGCTGCTCGTCCAGGGTCGCGGCCAGGGCGGCGACGGCCTCGTCGTCCTCGGCCACGGTCAGCACCGGGCGCGGGGCGAGCAGCGGCGGGGTGTCCAGCTCGCGTTCCAGCACCGCGAACCGCGGCCCGGACGCGTCGATCAACGCCCGGAACGGGCCCGCCCCGTGCCCGGGGATGTAGGTGGCCGCGGAGCGGGCGGTGGAGTGCACCGGCAGGTCGTGCTCGGCCTCCAGCAGCGTCACGCGGGCGTGCGCCGCGAGCTCGTAGGCCACCGAGACGCCGGCGATCCCGCCGCCGACCACCACCAGATCCGTGTCCCCGTCCATCACCCACGACGGTAGCCGGATAAACCGGTGGCGCCGCCCGCTGCGGTGGTCCTACCGTTCCGGCCATGCTGATCCGGTTCCTCTGAGCGGCCCGCGGGGCCCGCGCCGACACCTGCCGTGGGCGGGTCGCGGCCGGGGAGTCCCGCATCCCGCCGCCGGCCCGTGACGTCCGTCCCGGCCCGGAACCGACCGCGCCCGCATGCGCGCCCCGCGCACCGGCACGCCTCCGGACCCGCACGTCGTCGCCGGCCCCTCGCGTCCCACCGTCACCAGCACCCGAGCGGGTGCGACCAGCCACGCAGGAGGCCCGTATGCGCACCACCCGACCCAGCACGACCACGACCACGGCCGCCGAGGCCCCGGCCGGCCTCGACACGCAGGCCGTCGGCGAGCAGCCCACCGGGGCTGCGGATCGCCCGGCCAACCGCGCGGAACGGCGGGCGGCCCGCCGGGGCCGCACCGCCGACCACGCGTCCGGCCCGGTAGCGCCCCGCAACACGGGCCGACCCCGCACGCCAAGCCCGCGCACATCCGCACGGACTTCGCGGCGCGGCGCTCCGGCTGACCGGCCGCGCACCCTACGACCCGGTGCCGCACCCCACGCATGGGGTGCGGCACCCGGGAACGGGGTGCGGCAAGCAGGCGAGCGCGGGGCGGGGCTGCGGCGTGCCAGGGTGGCGGGGTGACCGTCACCGTCTGGTGGGCCCGGCCGATCGACCCGTCGGCGCGGCCCGATCTCGCCGCCCTGCTCGACGCGCACGAGCAGCAGCGGATGGCTGCGCTGCGCCGCGACGACGACCGGCACCGCTACCTCGCGGCGCACGCCCTGGCCCGGCTGGTGCTGGCCGGCCGCCTGGACGCCGACCCGGTCACCCTGGACATGGACCGCACCTGCCGTTGCGGGAAGCCGCACGGCAAGCCCCGCCTGGCGGCGCGCGGCGACGACCCCGGGTTCTCGCTGACCCACTCCGGCGACCTGGTCGGGGTGGCGGTGGGCACCGGCCCGGTCGGCGTCGACGTCGACCGGCACCGCCCGCTGTCCGGACTGGACGGGCTGGCCGAGCACGCCCTGTCCACAGCCGAGCGCGCCGCGCACCCGCTGGAGCCGGCGTCGTTCCTGGTCACCTGGACCCGCAAGGAGGCGCTGCTCAAGGCGACCGGTGAGGGCCTGACGCTGCCGATGGACGCGCTCACGCTGAGCCCGCCGGACGGTCCGCCACGGGTGCTGGAGTGGTCCGGTGTCGCGGGCGACTGGTGGGTCGCCGACGTCGCCACCCCGCACGACGACCACCCGGGCGCGGTCGCCGGGCCCGGTCCGGCCACGCCGCCGGTCGAGCTCGCGGACGGCGACGCGGTGCTGTCGGTGCGCCGGGCGACAATGCGGGGGTGAGCAGTCCGGCCGCCCCCGCACGCTGGGTGCTGCACCTGGACATGGACGCGTTCTTCGCCTCCGTCGAGCAGCTCACCCGCCCGACACTGGCCGATCGGCCCGTACTCGTCGGTGGGCTCGGGCCGCGCGGGGTCGTCGCGGGGGCGAGCTACCAGGCGCGGGTGTTCGGGGCCCGCTCGGCGATGCCGATGGGCCAGGCCCGGCGCCGCTGCCCGCACGCCACCGTGCTGCCGCCCCGGTTCCCGCTCTACAAGGCGATCTCCGACGAGGTGATGGGCGTGCTGTCCGGCGCGTCCCCGGTGCTGGAACCGGTGTCGGTGGACGAGGCGTTCCTCGAGCCGCCGGACCTCGCGGGGGCGGACCCGGAGCAGGTGCACCGGTTCGGGACCGAGCTGCGGGCCGCGGTGCGGGAGCGGACCGGCCTGCCGGCCTCGGTCGGGGTCGGGTCCGGCAAGCAGGTCGCCAAGATCGCCTCCGAGCTGGCCAAGCCGGACGGGCTGCTGGTCGTCGCGCACGCCGAGCAGGACGCGGTGCTCGCGCCGCTGCCGGTCCGGTCGCTGTGGGGCATCGGACCGGTGTCCGGCGAGGCCCTGCGCAAGATCGGGATCGACACGATCGGGCAGCTGGCCGCGATGGACACCCGCGAGGTCGCCGGGATCCTCGGCACCGCGATGGGCACCGAGCTGCACCGGCTGGCGCGCGGGATCGACGACCGCCCGGTGGCCCCGCGCGGGGCGGCGAAGCAGATCAGCGCGGAGACCACGTTCGACACCGACCTGACGGCGATGAGCGCGGTGCACGAGGCGATCGGGACGATCGTCGCCGCGGTGCACCGGCGGCTGGTCGCCGACGGCCGGGCCGCCCGGACCGTCACCGTCAAGGCGCGCACCGGGGACTTCGTGACGGCGACCCGGTCGGAGACGACGCCGTTCGCCAGCCGGGAGCTCTCGACGCTGTCCGCGATGGCCCGCCGGCTGGCCGACGCCGCCGTCGGCGAGGGTGGGGTGCGGCTGCTCGGGGTGTCGGTGTCCGGGTTCGACGACGAGCCACCGCTGGCCCTGTTCGACGCCGTCCCCTCCGAGCAGGGCTGGGCGGCGGCCCCGGTCGACCCGACCACGAACGGGCTCCCGCGCACCCCGGTCGAGGAGCCGGTGGAGCCGGACCAGGTGACCGTCGACGACGGTGGCTTCGGCCCGCCGGAGGACGCGAACGGCGCCCGGATCGCCCCCGGTCCGACCCGGCCGGACGGCGAGGGCCCGCCGGAGCCGGAGCGCCCGTGGCGGGCCGGGGACGACGTGCGGCACCCCGAGCACGGGCACGGCTGGGTGCAGGGCGCCGGGCACGGCCGGGTCACCGTGCGCTTCGAGACCGCGGTGACCGGGCCGGGGCGGACCCGGACGCTGGACGCCGCCGACCCCGAGCTGACCCGGGCCGACCCGCTGGACAGCTGGCGCCCTGGGCCGTGAGCACGCCGCACCGCCGGCCGGGCCCGGGCGTGCCAGCACGTGCGCGCGGACACCCCGGCGCGGCGGCGGACACCCGGCGCGGCGGGCGGGGGTCAGCCGATCAGCGGGCTGCGGTGCGGTGGGGCCACCCGGGCCCCGGCCGGGACGCGCACGTCCAGCTCCGGGACGGCACGGGTCAGGCCGTCGAGCACCGAGCCGAGGGCGGCGTCGGCGGCGGGGTCGCCGGACACCAGCAGCACCGCGGCACCGGCCGACCGGCTCGCCGCCCACGCCGACACCCGGGCGACCGCGTCCCGCGGCGTGACCCGCTCGACCCGCCACGCCTCGGCGTAGAACAGGGCGACCGACTCGGGATCGTCGGCCCGGGGCGGGAAGGTGAACACGGTGTCGGCCTCCGCGAGCGGGTCGGCGGGGCCGGTGGCGGGGTCGGCTGCGGTGCCGAGCACCGACAGGACGGGGTTCATCGCAGGTCCTCCTCGAGGGGTCCTCGCCCTCAGCGCGGGAATCGTGCGACGACGGCGCAGTCTCCTGGCTCCCGGATCGTCACGCGCCCCCGGCCTTCCCGTCCGCGTCCGCGGCGGTGACCGTGTGCTGGGGACACGCTCCCCGATGACAGTGGCGGGACCGCGCCGGACTCGCACCGGCTTCCTGCCACCGTCGTCGGGTCGAGCCCATCACGCGGACTGACGACGGTCAACCGATCCCGGCCGACCCCACACCCCGCAGGTGGTCGAGCACGTCGTGCTCGGCGAGGGTGCCGCGCACCGGGCCGTCCGGGGTGTCGCGGACCGCGAGCCGGGTGCCGCGGTGCCGGGCGAGCAGGTCCAGCACGTCCCGGACGGGGGTGTCGGCGCCGAGCACCGGCAGCCCCGGATCCGCCGGGGCGGCGTCGGCGCCGAGCACGGACGGCCCCGGATCGGCCGGGGCGGGGCCCGGGCCGTCGCTCGCGACACCGGTCCCGGCGGCCGGCCGCTCGTCGACCAGCGGCGTGCCCCGCGGCACCAGGGCGCCCTCGACCGGCCGCATCAGCTCGCCGACGGTGACCCGGCGCAGCGCCTCGTCCACCGGGGTGTCGGCGGCGATGTCGATCCCGCGCCGCAACAGCTTGAGCGTGTAGATCGTGTCCCGCGACACCAGGTTGCTCAGCCCGGTGGCCAGCACGACGGCCGCCATCAGCGGCAGGATCAGCGCGTAGTCGCCGGTCAGCTCGAACACGATGAGCACCGCGGTGATCGGCGCGTGCGCGGCCCCGGCGAAGACCGCCGCCATCCCGACCAGGCCGAACGCGCCCGGGTTCAGGTCCAGCGCCGGGAACGCCGCGCTCGCCGCGATCCCGAACGCGGTGCCGGCGGTGCCGCCGACGAACAGCGACGGCGCGAACACCCCGCCCGAGCCGCCGATCCCGATCGTCAGGCTGGACGCGAGGATCTTGCCGACGACCAGGAGCAGCAGGAACCCGAGCGCGTACCGGCTCTCGATCGCGTTCTCCAGCACCGGGTAGCCGACCCCGTACATCTGCGGCAGCGCGAGCAGCAGGGCGCCGAGGAGCAGGCCACCGACCGCGGGGCGCAGCCACTCCGGGCCGCGCCAGACCCGGTCGCAGGCGTCCTCGACGACGTAGAGGATCCGCGCGAAGGCCCAGCCGAGCAGCCCGGCGAGCAGGCCGAGCACGGCGTAGAGCGGCAGGCTCGCGGCACTGCCGAGCTCGAAGTGCGGCAGGGTCAGGATCGCGGTGTCGCCCGCGATCAGCTTCGCGACGACGTTGGCCGTCACCGAGCTGATCACCAGGACGCCGAACGCCTCGGCGCTGAACGAGCGCAGGATCAGCTCCAGCCCGAACACCACACCGGAGATCGGCGCGTCGAACGTCGCGGAGATCCCGCCGGCGGCGCCGCAGCAGACCATCAGCACCATCCGGGTGGAGGGCACCCGCAGCCACTGCCCGATCGCCGAGCCCAGCGCGGAGCCGATCTGCACGATCGGGCCCTCCCGGCCGACCGAGCCGCCGGTGCCGATGCAGATCCCGGAGGCGAGCGCCTTCACCCCGGCCACCGTCGCCGGGATCCGGCCCCCGTTGCGGGCGACGGCGACCATCACCTCGGGGACGCCGTGGCCGCGGGCCTCCGGCGCGAACCGCTGGACCAGCGGGCCGTACACGAGCCCGCCGAGCACCGGAGCGACCAGCAGGAACCAGAACCCCAGTACGGGCAGGTGGGTCGAGGCCACCCGGCCGGCGTCGGAGAAGTCCGCGCGGCCGGTGACCAGCCAGGTCACCCCGAGGATCAGCTCGTGGAACAGCACCGATCCGAGGCCTGCCCCGAGGCCGATGATCAGCGCGAGGCCGACCAGGCCGGGACGGGTGCCGACCAGGGTGCGGTGCAGGGCGCGGCCGGCACCGCGCGGGCCCGCGAGGGCGCCGCCGGTCATCTCCTCCGGCATGCCGCCGAGGGTTGCATATTGCACGATTGCAGTGTGCAACCTGTTGCCGGGCTCACGACCCGACGGGTGCCTCCAGGCCGGCCACCGGCCCGATCACCACGATCGCCGGCGGGCTGATCTCGTGCTCGGCCGCGACCCGCGCGGCCGTCGCCAGGGTGCCGCGCACGCTGCGCTGGATGCGGGTGGTGCCGTCCTGCACGATCAGCATCGGGGTCTGCGGGTCCCGGCCGTGCTCGACGAGCACCTCGGCGAACCGGCCGAGCCGCTCGACGGCCATCATGAGCACGATCGTCCCGCGCATCCGGCCGAGCGCCGCCCAGTCGGTGAGGCTGCGCGGGTCCTCCGGGGCGACGTGCCCGGACACCACGACGATCTCGTGCGCCACCCCGCGGTGCGACACCGGCGTCCCGGCGACGGCGGGGGCGGCGAACGCGCTGGTGATCCCGGGGACGACGGTGACCGGCACCCCGGCCGCGGCGCAGGCCTGGACCTCCTCGAACCCGCGGCCGTAGACGAACGGGTCACCGCCCTTGAGCCGGACGACGAACCTGCCGGCCCTGGCGTGCTCGATCAGCAGCTCGTTGATCCGTTCCTGGGCCATCGCGCGGCCATAGGGGATCTTGGAGGCGTCCACGACCTCGACGTCGGCCGGGAGCTCGTCGATCAGGTCCCGCGGGCCCAGCCGGTCGGCGACGACGACCTGCGCCCGGGACAGCATCCGCCGGCCGCGCACGGTGATCAGCTCGGGGTCGCCGGGACCGCCCCCGACCAGCGCGACGCCGGCCTGCGGGGGCTCCGCGTCCTCGTCCACGGCACCGGACTGCAGCGCCTCGACCAGCGCGGTCCGCACGGCGGCCGACCGGCGGTGCGCGCCGCGGGCCAGTACGCCGACGGTGAGCCCGTCGTGCGCACCGGTAGCCGGGGTGACCGCGCTGCCGGCGGCGCCGTCGTCGGCGCGCACGCAGAAGATCCGGTTCCGCTCGGCCTCGGCGGTGACGGCGGCGTTCACGGCCGGGTCGTCGGTGGCCGCGATGGCGTACCAGGCACCCTCCAGGTCGCCGTCGGTGTAGCGGCGGGCGGTCCAAGTGACCTCCCGGGCCGACGCCATCCCCTCGACGGCCGGGGTCACCTCGGGCGAGACGACCTCGACGACCGCGCCGGACGCGATCAGGCGGGCGGTCCGGCGCTGGGCGACCTGCCCCCCGCCGACGACGACCGCCCGGCGTCCGGACAGGTCCAGGCCGACCAGGTACTGCTCGTGCTGCGCGCTCAACGACGTTCCTCTCCCGGGGTGTCCGTCCGCGCCCGGACACGGCGGCGGGAGCCCCGGGTCGCACCGGGGTCCCGCTCGACGGCGACGATCGAGGATAACGACCGGTGCCCGGCTGTCCGAGACCGCGGAGGCCAACCCCACACCACGACAGCCCCGGCCCCGCGGTGTGGCGCGTGGTGTGGGGGCGCGCCGGCCGGGGTCTCGGCGGGTCGGGGCTCAGCGGGCCCGGCGGGCGACGGCGACCGTGACGCCGTCGCCCGCGGTCTTCGGCACGATCAGCATCGCGCCGGGCCCGGCGGCGAGCAGCGCGGCGGCCTCGGCGACGCCCGGGGTGCCGGTCGCCGCGGCGACCCGGGCGCTGGGGTGCGGGACGGCCACCCCGGCGAGCGCGGGGGCGGTGAACCCGCACGGCACGGCGGGCGCCAGCGCGTCGAGCAGTCCGGGCTCGGCGGCCCGGACGTCGAGGGTCGCGAACGTCGCCCGGGTCAGGTCCAGCCCGTGCGTCGCGGCGACCCGGTCCAGCAGCGTCCGCACCGGCTCCGCCCCGATCCCCGGTCGCAGCCCGATCCCTACGGTGATCGAGGGTCGTGGAGCGTGGCGTTCGCCCACCGAACGTTCCGCTCCAGAACCGTCGATCACGGGCCGTCGATCATGCGACCGGGGCGGCGGCGACGAACCGGGCCACCGCGTCCGGCACGCCGGCGGGGTGGGTGTGCAGGAACGACGCGTGCACCCCGTCCTGCACGAAGCCCTCGGGCTCGCCGCCGCGCCAGGCCCAGGCGGGCGCCGCACCGGCGCGGGGGTTCACGGCGCAGCGGTGGAACTCGTGCGCCCCGGTCCGGCTCCCCGCCGGGAACAGCGGCGACCCCGACACGGCGACGGCCTCCCGGTAGCCCAGGGTCAGCCGCGGGCTCATCGCAGCGGCGGCGTCCAGCACCCCGCACATCGGCGTCCCGTCGAGGTCGCGGCACAGGTAGAGCAGGCCGCCGCACTCGGCGTGCACCGGCGCCCCGGACGCGGCCAGCCGGGCCACCGCCGCCCGCAGCGGCGCGTTCTCCCCCAGCGCCCCGACGTGCTCCTCGGGGAACCCGCCGGGCAGCACCAGCGCCGCGGTCCGCTCGGGCAAGCCCGGGTCGCGCAGCGGGTCCAGCGCGACGACCTCGGCGCCCGCGGCGCGCAGCAGCTCGGCGTGCTCGGCGTACCCGAACCCGAACGCCGGTCCCCCGGCCAGCGCCACGACCGGGCGCGCAGCGCCACCCGGTCCTCCGCTGCTCGCCGCCGCGCCGCCCGGTCCCGCGCCGCCCGTTGCACCGCCGCCCGGGCCCGCCGCGGCGGCGATCTCGGCGGCCGGGTCCCAGGCCGGGCCGTCGGGCAGCGGGCGGGCCAGGGCCAGCACCGCGTCCAGGTCGACGTGCGCCGCGACCAGCTCGGCCATCGCGTCCACGGCCGCCGTCGCGGCGACACCGTGCTCCGCGGCGGTGATCAGCCCGAGGTGCCGGGACGGCACGGCCAGCTCGGCCCGCCGCGGCACCGCGCCCAGCACCGGCAGGCCGACCTCGTCGGCGGCGGCGCGGAGCACCTCGGCGTGCCGCTCCGACCCGACCCGGTTCAGGATCACGCCCGCGACCCCGACGGTGTCCTCGAACGACCGGAACCCGTGCAGCAGCGCCGCCAGCGACCGGGACTGCCCGCGGACGTCGACCACCAGCACCACCGGGGCGCCCAGCGCGGCCGCGACCTGCGCGGTGGATCCGGCCCCGTCCGGGATGCGCCCGTCGAAGAGCCCCATCACGCCCTCGACGACCGCGACGTCGGCGCCCCCGGCGCCGTGCCGGGCCAGCGGCGCGATCCGCTCGGGCCCCTGCAGGACGACGTCGAGGTTCCGGCCGGGCCGCCCGGCCGCGAGGGTGTGGTAGCCGGGGTCGATGTAGTCCGGGCCCACCTTGAACGGCGCGACCCGGGTCCCGCGCCGGGCGAGCGCGGCCATGAGGCCGGTGGAGACGGTCGTCTTCCCACTCCCCGACGACGGCGCGGCGATCACCACCGCCGGTGGCGGGCTCACGCGGTCACCACTCGATCCCCCGCTGCCCCTTCTGGCCATCGTCCATCGGGTGCTTGACCTTGCCCGTCTCCAGGACCAGGTCCGCGGCGTCGATCAGCGGTTGCGGAGCGTCCCGGCCGGTGATGATCACGTGCTGCTGCCCGGGCCGGTTCGTCAGCACCTCGACGACCTCCTCGACGTCGATCCAGCCCCACTTGAGCGGGTAGGTGAACTCGTCGAGGACGTAGACCCGGTGCTGCTCGTTCTCGATCCGGCGGCGGATCTCGGCCCAGCCCTCCGCGGCGTCCGCGGCGTGGTCGGTCTCCGAGCCGCGCTTGCGCGACCAGCTCCAGCCCGAGCCCATCTTGTGCCACTCCACCGGCCCGCCCTGGCCGGTCTCGGCGTGCACCCGGTCCAGCGCGCGGAACGCCTCCTCCTCGCCGACCTTCCACTTCGCCGACTTCACGAACTGGAACACCCCGATCGGCCAGCCCTGGTTCCAGCCGCGCAACGCCATCCCGAACGCCGCCGTCGACTTCCCCTTCATGACGCCGGTGTGCACCACCAGCAGCGGCCGGTTGCGGCGCTGGCGGGTGGTCAGCCCGTCGTCGGGGGTGCTGGTGACCTGTCCCTGCGGCACTGCGCTTCTCCCTTCAGTGCTGATGTTCGCTGCGCTCAGGCCGCTCGTGCCGTGCGCACGAGGTCGCCCACGCTGCCGGCGGTCAACTCGTCCAGGGTGACGTGCTCGCCGCCGGCCGCGGCGGCCAGCGGCGCGGCCAGCCCGAGCCGGACGTACCCGGTCTCGCAGTCGACGACGACGGTGTGCACCCCGGCCGCGGCCAGCAGCCCGGCGGCCCGGCGGGCGTCGGCCACCGGGTCGCCGCCGGGGCGGGCCGCGACGGTGGCGCGGCCGTCGGTGAGCAGCACCAGCAGCGGGCGGCGGCGCGGGTCGCGGCGCCGCTCGGCGGCGAGCACCGTGCGGGCCTTCAGCAGCCCCTCGGCCAGCGGGGTCCGCCCGCCGGTGCGGAGCTTCGCGAGCCGCTGCTGCGCGGTCGGCACCGACGACGTCGGCGGCAGCGCCAGCTCCGCGGTGCGGCCCCGGAACGTCACCAGACCGACCTTGTCCCGGCGCTGGTAGGCGTCCCGGAGCAGGCCAAGCACGGCGCCGGACACCGCGGTCATCCGCTTGCGGGCGGCCATCGACCCGGACGCGTCGACGACGAACAGCACCAGGTTCCCTTCCCGGCCCTCCCGCTCGGCGCGCCGCAGGTCGGTGCGCCGGACCAGCAGGCCGGCGCCGCGTCGCCCGCGGTCGCGCTGGTGCGGGGCGGCGGCCAGCACGGTGGCCGGCAGGTGCAGGTCGGCGGCGCGGGTGGTGCCGCCGCCGGTCGGGCGGACCACCCGGCCGGTGTCGGTGCGGGCGCGGGAACGGCGGCCGGGTGCGCCGGCACCCAGGCCGGGCACGGTGAACTTCCGGACCGTCGAGGAGCGCAGCCGCGACGCCTCGCCGAGCACGACGGCGCGTCCCTCCCCGCCGTCGCCGCCCCGGGCCGTCGGATCGTCCTGGTCCCCGGGTGGGTCGGGCGGCCCGTCGGTGGCCTGCGGCTCCTCGGTGCCTTCGGAGTCCGCGGCTCCGTCGGCCAAGTCCTGCTGATCGGCCGGCCCGCCCGCGGGGCCGGATGGCGGGGTGCCGGAACTGTCGGAGCCGGCCGCGTCGTCGGGGCCGTCGGGACCGTCGCCGCGCTCGCCGCCGTCGGAGCCGTCCGGACCGGTGTCCGGGGCGTCCTCGGGCGAGCCCGGGCCGCCGGGGTCGGGATCATCGTCCGGGTCGTCCGGGTCGTCGTCCGGGTCCTCGTCCGGGTCGTCGTCGAGGTGCTCGGCGGCGTCCCGCAGGGCCTGCTCGAGTTCCTGCTCGTCGAGCCCGGGCTCGTCGAACGGGTCCCGTCGCCGGCGGTGCGGCAGCGCCAGCCGGGCGGCGACCCGGACATCGTCCTCGGTCACCGCGTCGCGGCCCTGCCAGGCCGCGTGCGCCGCCGCGGCCCGGGTGATGACCAGGTCGGCGCGCATGCCGTCGACCTCGAATCGGGCGCAGACGAACGCGATCCGGCGCAACTCCCGGTCGTCGGTGACGACCGTGGACACCCGCTCCCGCGCGGCCCGCAGCCGGTCCGCGGTCGCGGTCTCGTCGGTGGCGAACCGGGCGGCGAACCCGGCCGGGTCGTCCTCGAACGCCATCCGGCGCCGGGTCACCTCGACCCGGGTGCCGACCTCGCGCGACGCCCGCACCTCCACGGTCAGCCCGAACCGGTCGAGCAGCTGCGGGCGCAGCTCGCCCTCCTCCGGGTTCATCGTCCCGACCAGCAGGAACCGGGCCGCGTGCGAGACCGAGACGCCGTCCCGCTCGACGTGCGCGCGGCCCATCGCGGCGGCGTCGAGCAGCAGGTCGACCAGGTGGTCGTGCAGCAGGTTGACCTCGTCGACGTAGAGCACACCGCGGTGCGCCTCGGCGAGCAGGCCGGGCTGGTAGGCGCGGCGCCCCTCGGACAGGGCCCGTTCCAGATCCAGCGACCCGACCAGGCGGTCCTCGGTGGCGCCGACCGGCAGCTCGACCAGCCGTGCCGGGCGGGCGTCGGCCCCGGCCCCAGCCCGGTGCGGCCCGTCCGGGCAGTTCGGGTCGGGTGCCGCCGGGTCGCAGCCGAACCGGCAGCCGGGCACGACGTCGAGCTCGGGCAGCAGCGCCGCCAGCGCGCGCACCGCGGTCGACTTCGCGGTGCCCTTCTCCCCGCGCACCAGCACCCCGCCGACGCCCGGGTGCACGGCGTTGAGCAGCAACGCCAGCCGCAGGTCGTCGTGCCCGACGACGGCGGAGAACGGGAACCGCGGGGTACTGCTCGGGGACGTGCTGGTCGTGCTCACGGCCGTGAGGCTGCCAGACCGGAACCCAGCACCGGGAGGTCGGCGGGCGCACCGTGTCGGATCACATGTTCAAGTGACGACGTATCGAGATGATGTTCGACCAGGTCGGCGAGCAGATCCGCCTGCCTGGTGCGTTCGGCCGCGAACGACGTGTCCTCCGCCACCGCGAACCCCCGCCGGCCGGCCTCGGCCGCCAGCCGGGTGAGCAGCAGGCGGCGGAACCCGTCGTTCTCGGCGATCCCGTGCCAGTGCGTGCCGAGCACGTGGCCCCGGTCGGAGCCCTCGTCCCCGACCAGACCCGGCTCACCGGAGCGCCGCACCCGTCCGTGGTGGATCTCGTAGCCGGTCACGGTCTCGCCCCAGGCGGTCCCCGTGGGGTTCCCGAGGTGCTTGTTCGGGTCGAAGGCGATCTCCAGGTCGAGCAGCCCCAGCCCGTCGACGCGGGTACCCGGCGCGGCCTCGACACCGTCCGGGTCGGCGATCGTCCGCCCCAGCATCTGGTACCCGCCGCAGATCCCGAGCACCGGCCGGCCGGCCGCCGCGTGCGCCAGCACCGCGTCCGCCATCCCGGACGAGCGCAGCCACGCCAGGTCCGCCACCGTCGCCTTCGACCCCGGCAGCACGACGACGTCGGTGTCGGCGATCCGGGACGGCTCGGTCACGTAGCGCACCGCGACGCCCGGTTCGCAGGCCAGCGCCTCGGCGTCGGTGGCATTCGAGATCCGCGGGAAGCGCACCACCGAGACGCGCAGCCACTGCTCGCCACGCGGCGGCGCGGGCCGGCCCAGCACGCCGTCGCCGACCGCGGACAGCGAGTCCTCGGCGTCGAGCCAGAGCCCGTCGGCGAACGGCAGCACGCCGAGGGTGGGCCGCCCGGTGAGCCCGCGGAGCTGCTCCAGGCCGGGGTCGAGCAGCCGCGGGTCGCCGCGGAACTTGTTGATCACGAACCCGGCGATCGCCGTCTGGTCCGCCGGGTCGAGCACGGCGAGCGTGCCGAACAGGTGCGCGAGCACCCCGCCCCGGTCGATGTCCCCCACGACGAGCACCGGCAGCTCGCTCCGGCGGGCGAGCCCCATGTTGGCCAGGTCGGTGGCCCGCAGGTTGATCTCCGCGGGCGATCCGGCGCCCTCGCAGACGACGACGTCGTAACGGGACCGCAGGTCGGCCAGCGAGGCGGTGACGACCTCGGCCAGCGCGGCCGTGCGGTGCCGGTAGGACAGCGCGGACACCTGCCCGTCCGCCCGGCCGCGCACGACGACCTGCGAGGTCCGGTCGCTGCCCGGCTTCAGCAGCACCGGGTTGAGGTCGACGCTGGGCGCGATCCCGCAGGCGAACGCCTGCGCGGCCTGGGCCCGGCCGATCTCCCCACCATCCGGGGTGACGACCGAGTTGTTGCTCATGTTCTGCGCCTTGAACGGCGCCACCGACACCCCGCGCCGGGCCAGCCAGCGGCAGATCCCGGCGACGACGGCGCTCTTGCCCGCGTCCGACGTCGTCCCGGCGATCAGTACCGCACCCCGCAGCTCACCCACGCCTCCAGTATCGCCGGGTCGGTCGTCGCTACCCTGAGGGTGTGCGATTCCTGCTCCGGCCCGGGTGGATCGCGTTCATCGTCGCGGTGTGCGCGTTCGTGGTGGCCTGCTACACGCTGCTCGCCCCGTGGCAGTTCTCCCGCGAGGCGCAGCGGGAGGGGCAAGCCCGGGCGATCGCCGAGGCCGATGCGACGCCGGCGGTGCCGTTCGCGCAGCTCGTGCCGGACGATGCGATCAACGACGGCGACGAGTGGCGGCGGGTGTCGCTGACCGGCGAGTTCGACCCGGCCGGGGAGGCCCTGGTCCGGCTGCGGGTGGTCGACGGCGCCCCGGCGTTCGAGGTGCTGACCCCGCTGCGCCTGACCGACGGCCGGACCGTGGTGGTGAACCGCGGGTCGGTGCCGGCCACCGACCGCAGCGAGGTGCCGGCGTTCGCCCCCGCCCCGGCCGGGACGGTGACCGTCGAGGGACGGCTGAAGACGAACGAGACCGACCCGTCCGCGCGGCCGCCGCTGCTGGAGAACGGCACGCGCCAGATCTACGCCGCGGACTCCCGGTCGCTCGCCGACGCGACCGGCCTGCGTCCCGTCGAGGGCGTCGTGGCGCTGGAGGAGGGCCAGCCCGGCGTGCTGCGGGCGATCCCGGTCACCCCGCCCGGTGGCGGCGCCCCGTTCAGCAACTTCTCCTACGCCCTGCAGTGGCTGACCTTCGGCGCGGTCGCCCTGGTCGCGCTGGGGATCTTCATCCGGCTGGAGCTGCTCCAGCGCCGCGGGAAGCGGGAGACCCGCGGCAGCCTGCGGGACCAGCTCTCGGGCCGGGACGGGTACGCCCCCGGCCCCGGCGCGGACGACGCCCCCCTCCGCGACGAGCACACCACCAGCGGCACCTGAGCACCTCAGCGAGCTGCCCGTGGCAGCGCGGTGCCACCCACACGATCCCGCCATCGACGCCACCCGTGGTCAACGGCGGGTGCCGGGCAGCACGCAGCGTCTCGCAGTGCCACCGCCCCGACGGCCAGCAGCCCCACGGCCCCCGCGACCAGCCGGGACAGCCGCGCCACCCGGTGCAGGTCGGCCACCGCGGGCACCGGCCCCTCCCCCAGCGACGGGCGTTCCTCGGTGCCGTAGGCGTACCTCGTCGAGCCGCCCAGCTGCAGGCCGAGCGCGCCGGCGACGGTGGCCTCGACCGGGCCGGCGTTCGGGCTGGGGTGACCGGCCGCGTCCCGGCGCCAGGCCCGCAGCGCGGCCCGCGGCGAGCCGCCGACCAGCGGCGCGACCGCGACCGTGACCAGCGCGGTGACCCGGGCCGGGAGCAGGTTGACCAGGTCGTCGAGGCGGGCCGGGATCCGACCGAAGCGGTGGTAGCGGGGCGAGCGGTAACCGACCATCGCGTCCAGGGTGTTCACCGCGCGGTACCCGAGCAGCCCCGGCAGCCCGGCGAGCGCACCCCATACCAACGGTCCGACGACCGCGTCCGAGGTGTTCTCGGCGAGCGACTCCACGCCGGCGCGGGCCATCCCGGCGACGTCGAGCAGCTCCGGGTCGCGCGCGCACAGGTGCGACACGCGGGCCCTGGCGGACACCGGGTCGTCCGCGTCCAGGGCACGCGCCAGCGCCTCCCCCTCGCGCACCAGAGACGTCCCGCCGAGCACCGCCCAGGTGCCGACCGCGGTCGCCGCCACCCGCGCGGCGGGCGGCAGCCGGGCGCGTTCGACGAGGACCCCGGCGCCCACGGTGGCCCCGACCAGGATCGCCGCGTATCCGGCGCCGGCCGGTACCGAGTCCCGGTAGAGCCGTCGCTCCAGGGCCCCGGCGAGCGCCCCGAACCCGGCGACCGGATGCCCGCGCCGCGGATCGGCGAGCACCGCGTCGGCCAGAATCCCGATCATCAGCCCGGCCGACCGGGCGCGAGAGCGCATACCGGGACGGTAGGACGGCGCCCCGGAGCCGGAGAGGGGAGGATCAGTGCATGCGCACGGACCTCACGCCGGACGAGATGGGTACCGGCCCGTTCTACAAGCTCCTGACCAGCGTCGTCGTCCCCCGGCCGATCGCCTGGGTGTCCACCCGCTCGGCCGAGGGCGTGGACAACCTCGCCCCGCACTCGTTCTTCACGGTGTCCTGCGTGGACCCGCCGATGGTGCAGTTCACCTCGGTCGGGATCAAGGACTCGCTGCGCAACGTCTCGGCGACCCGGGAGTTCGTCGTCTGCCTGGCCGGCGAGCCGATGTTCGAGAAGATCAACGCCACGTCGACCGACTTCCCCTCCGAGATCAGCGAGTTCGCCTCGGTCGGGCTCACTCCGGAGCCGAGCGCGACCGTCACCCCGTTCCGGGTGGCCGAGTCCCCGGTCGCGCTGGAGTGCACGCTGCACGCCAACATCGAACTGGGGAACTCGACCGTGGTGATCGGCCGGGTCACGCACGCCGCGATCGACGAGAGCGTGTTCGTCACCGACGCGCGCGGCAACTCGCTCCCCGACGTCCGCAGGCTCGCCCCGCTGGCCCGGCTCGGCCGCAACGAGTGGTCCCGGCTCGGCGAGGTCATCGAGATCTCCCGGATCCCGTACAGGGACTGGCCCGGCCACTACGACTCGTGAGTGGTTATCGCGGTCCTGACCGCGATAACCACTCACGGGCGCGCAGCGCCTACAACGTGTACTCGGTGGCAGGCTGCACCTGCGGATCGCCGTGCAGCTCCCCCTCCCGCCCGCGCAGCTCCACCCGCCGGATCTTCCCGGAGATCGTCTTCGGCAGGTCGAAGAACTCCAGGCGGCGGATCCGCTTGTAGGGCGCGAGGTTGTCGTAGGCGAACTGCAGGATCGACCGGGCGGTCTCCTCGTTCGGCTCGTGCCCCTGGGCCGGGACCACGTAGGCCTTCGGCACCGCCAGCCGCAGCGGGTCCGGCGACGGCACCACCGCGGCCTCGGCCACCGCCGGGTGCTCGATCAGCACGCTCTCCAGCTCGAACGGGCTGATCCGGTAGTCGCTGGCCTTGAACACGTCGTCGGACCGGCCGACGTAGGTGATGTAGCCGGCCTCGTCCCGGGCGCCGACGTCGCCGGTGTGGTAGAAGCCGCCGGCCATCGCCTCGGCGTTGCGCTCCGGGTCGTCGGCGTACCCGACCATCAGCCCGGTCGGGCGGTGGTTCAGGTCCAGGCAGATCTCGCCCTCGTCGCCGACCTCGCCGGTCGCCGGGTCCACCAGCGCCACGACGAAGCCCGGGATCGGGCGCCCCATCGACCCCGGCTTGACCGGCTGCCCGGGCGGGTTGGCGATCTGCACGCTGGTCTCGGTCTGCCCGAACCCGTCCCGGATGCGCAGTCCCCACGCCTTCTCGACCTGCTCGATGACCTCGGGATTGAGCGGCTCACCGGCGCCGACGACCTTCTGCGGCGGGGCCGTCAACGTCGACAGGTCGGCCTGGATCAGCATCCGCCACACGGTCGGCGGGGCGCAGAAGCTCGTCACGCCGCAGTCGGTGAGCACCGAGAACACCGACTCGGCGTCGAACTTCGCGTAGTTCATCACCAGCACGGTCGCCTCGGCGATCCACGGGGCGAACACGTTCGACCAGGCGTGCTTGGCCCAGCCCGGCGAGGAGATGTTCAGGTGCACGTCACCGGGCTCCAGCCCGATCCAGTACATCGTGGACAGGTGCCCGACCGGGTAGGAGACGTGCGTGTGCTCGACCAGTTTCGGCTGGGCGGTGGTGCCGGAGGTGAAGTAGAGCAGCAGCGTGTCGGAGGCCTTCGTGACGCCGTCCGGGGTGAACGACGGGTCGGCGTCGTACGCCTCTCCGGAGTAGTCCCGCCACCCGTCCACCGCGCCGCGGACCGAGATCCGGGTGTAGTCGCCGGCGACGTCGTCGAACTTCGCGGTGTCGGCCGCTCCGACGACCACGTGCCGCGCCCGCCCGCGGTCCACCCGGTCCTGCAGGTCGGACGGGGTGAGCAGGGTCGTCGCCGGGATGACGACCGCGCCGAGCTTCATCGCGGCGAGCAGCGTCTCCCACAGCTCCAGCTGGTTGCCCAGCATCAGGATGATCCGGTCGCCGCGCCCGACGCCCTGCGCGCGCAGCCAGTTCGCCACCCGGTTGGACCGCTCGGACAGCTCGGCGTAGGTCCAGTGCGCCTGCGAGCCGTCCTGCTCGACGATCCAGAGCGCGCGGCGGGCACCCCGCTCGGGGTCGGCGGCGGCGACGTCGAAGTGGTCGAGCGCGAAGTTGAACTCGTCCAGCTCTGGCCAGCGGAAGTCCCGGTGGGCCGTGTCGTAGTCCTCGCGGTGGGCGAGCAGGAAGTCGCGCGCGGCGAGGAACTTCTCGGTCGCGGCGGTGCCGGTAGCGGACGCCATTGTGCGTGCACCTCGTTGGCTCGTGGGTAGTGCGGGACCCCCGTCAGCCACGAAGGCGGTCCCCGGCCGTCATCGCGCACCCTAGTGGTCCCGCGTCACCCGGACGACGGGATCCTGCGCCCCGGACGGCGGTGTGTCGAGCTCCGGGCGGCCTCGCGGTTCTAGGGTGCCCGCGTGTCCGTACCGCACCTGCCGAAGGTCCCGCCCGCCACACGACGGCGCGGGCCGGCGCGGGTGCGTCTCGGGGCGGTGCGTCCGCGGCTGGTGCTGCGCGGCGTGCTGGTCGGCGGGGCCCTCCTGCTGCTGGCCGTGTTGCTGGCGAGCTGCGGGAACGCCGAGCTGCCCGCGGCGATGCGCACCCCGGCCCCGACGACCGCACCCGCCGCCCCGCCGTCCCCGACGACCGCACCCTCCACGACCGACTCCCCCACCCCGACGACCCCGTCCGAGCAGAAGTCCACAGGGGATTCCGGGAGCACCTCCGGCGAGGAGTCCGGCGACCCGGCCCGCACCGGAGGACCGGGCGACGGCAGGCCCGGCGGGAACGCGGCCCCCGCCCCCGCCGCACAGCCGGCCCGGCCGATCTGGCCGGCCACCGACGCCGCGTCCGCCCGGAACCTGCAGCAGCAGGTCGACCGGGGCAGCGACCCGTGGCTGCTCGACCCCGAGGAGGTCGCGATCTCCTTCGCCGGGTCCGAGCTGGGGTACCGGAACCCGAAGGTCGTCGTGCTCGCTCCGGGCCGGGTCGACCTGCAGGACGGCCGCAGCAGCGCGCAGGCGCTGGTCACGCTGCAGCAGACCGTCCGCAGCGGGCAGGGCGGGATCTGGCTGGTGACCGAGGTCGATCAGCGCTGACCCCGGGACTGAGCGCCGGTCCACCACCGCCATCTCGGTAGCGTGAGGTGAACGACAACGGCGCGAACGGGTGAATCCGGACCGAAGGTGCAGCATCCGGGGTCGCCAGAACGATGTTCCGGACAAGGCCGCCGCATCGGCGGCGGGCCGTCACGGACGTGCGGGAGAGGCG
The DNA here is from genome assembly GCF_046546495.1 of Pseudonocardia nantongensis. Lineage (NCBI taxonomy): Bacteria > Bacillati > Actinomycetota > Actinomycetes > Pseudonocardiales > Pseudonocardiaceae > Pseudonocardia > Pseudonocardia nantongensis. The sequence goes on from NZ_JBKGXT010000009.1 coordinate 143,716, forward strand.
ACAGCGAGATGACCAGCGACTCGATCCAGCAGGATGTCTTCACCGTTCTGCACGGGCAGGCCTCCCCGATCGTCAGCCGCTGGGCCTACCGTGCCGCGGACCCGTTCGCCATCTCGTTCTCGGTGCGCCGCTCGGCCGACCGCTGGATCGAGTGGCTGGTCGCCCGTGACCTGGTGATCGAGGGGCTGACCACGCCGACCGGGATCGGCGACATCCGGATGGGCCCGCGCCGGGTCGACGGGTACGACGTCGTGGAGATCGAGATCCGGTCGGACGACGGCTCCGCGGTCCTGGAGGTCGACCGCGACCTGCTCGCCCAGTTCGTGGACGCCACGCTGGAGATCGTCGACCTGGGCGAGGAGATCGACCACCTCGATCTGGACGCCGCGATCGCCCGGCTGACCAGCGCCGCCTGACGCCGCCCCCAGCGCTCGGTTTCAGCGTTCGGGCTCGTTCTGCAAGCTGGTCTCGGCGTCCCACTCCGCATCGGCCTGCGCCTGCGCGGCGTGGTCGTCGTCGGCGAGCTGCCGGGTGACCTCCGGATCACCGACCGGGGTCTCGTCCGGCACCGGTTCGTAACCGGGGTCGACGTCGTGCACCGCGGCCTCCTCGGCACTGGCCGCGCCGCCGTCGACGCCCACCTCGGACGCAGCCCCGTCGACACCCGGCGCGCCGTCCGGGCCGTCCGCGACCTCGACCAGCCGGCCCGCCCGGCCGGGGTCGGTCGTCGCCTCCTCGTCCGGGCGCTCCTGGTCCAGCCGGTCCTCGATGTCCTCACCCGCGCGCTCACCGGCCGGGGTGACGGCGTTGTCGTCGACACCGTAGGGCCGGTCCGGCGGCACGTATCCGGAATCCAGCGGGTCGGTGCCGGAGGGACCGGTCAGCGCCTCGTCGGTGTCCAGCTGCAACGCCGACGCCATGTCCGGTGCCTCCGGCTGGAAGTCGGTCTCATCGCCTGCGGTCATGGGAAGCGTGTCCTCCTGCTCTCCGGGTCTCCCCGCTCTCCGGGTCCCCGCACTCTCCGGGGTACCCACGAGATACCCCGCGCGGCGGCCCGGCACACGCCACCCGTCGGGCGCTACCGTCCGCCCGACGGATCCCCGACCGGGTCCGCGCCACCCCTACCACGTGCACCCGACCCCGACCGGAGGCTCCCCGTGCCCGCCGACGCCGGCCCGCTGCCCGACTCCCCGCCGTCCGGCGACACCAGCCGCCGGGCCCTGCTCACCGCGGCGGCCGAGCTCTTCGCCGAGCAGGGCTACGACCGGACGACGGTGCGGGCGATCGCGGACCGGGCCGGGGTGAACCAGGCGCTGCTGTTCCGCTACTTCGGCAACAAGGAGGCGGTGTTCGCCCGGGTCGCCGCGGAGCGCGCGCTGGCGGTGCTGCACGGCGGCCCGCAGGACGAGCTGCTCCCCCGCACGTTGAGGTCGATCCTGAGCCCGGGCCCCGGACCGGAGCACGACCTGTTCGAGTCGGTGCTGCGCTCGGCCGGGAGCTCCGAGGCCACCCGCGCCGCGCGGGACGAGCTCGCGACGGCGTTCATCTCGGCGTTCACCACGCACGTCGTCGGCGACGGCGGGGACCCGCAGGGCGCGGCGCTGCGTGCCGAGCTGCTGCTCGGCTGGCTGCTGGGCATCCACCTGCTGCGCAACGTGCTGCACACCGACGCCGTCGCCGGGGCCGGGCCGGAGGCCGTCACCGGCCACGTGACCCGGGCCGCGGCGGCGCTGCTCAGCCGGTGAGCCGGTCCAGCTCGGCGCGGAACCGCTCGCGCTGCGCGGCGGTCTCCCGCGTCCGCGACAGGTAGTGCTGCGGGCGCACCGTGCGGTCGTGCCAGAACCGGCCGGTGCCGAGCATCCCGGCCGGTGCCGCGGCCAGCCAGACCGCGGTGTCGGCCCCCTGCTCCGGGGTGCGCAGCACCGGCCCGACGACCCTGTCGAACGCCGGCAGCGACCCGGTGACCCCGGGCGTCGCGGCCCAGCCCGGGTGCAGCGCGTGCACGCCGATCTCCCGGTCGGCCAGCTCGTCCGCGAGCAGCCCGGTCAGCACCACCTGCATCCGTTTGGTGCGGGCGTAGGCGGCGGTCCCGCCGTAGGTCCCGTCGCGGAACTGCAGGTCGTCGGCCCGCAGCGGCTGGGCGTACATGCCCCCGGACGACACGAAGATCACCCGGGACCCGCTTCCCGAACGCTCCGCCCCGGCGGCGAGGGTGTCGGTGAGCAGCCGGGTCAGCAGCAGCGGACCGAGGACGTGCACCGCGAGGGTGAGCTCGTTGCCCTCCGAAGTCTCGAGGCGCTCGGACGGCAGCAGGCCCGCGTTGTGCACCAGCACGTCGAGACCCTCGACCTCGGTCGCGAACCGGGTCGCGAACGCCCGCACCTGCGCCAGCTCGCCGAGGTCGCAGATCTGGATCGGCAGCCGCTCCCGCTCCAGGCCCGGGAGGGCGGCCAGGATCCGGTCCTGCGCGGCCCGGCCCTTCTCCTCACCGCGCACCAGCAGGTGCACCGTCGCGCCGAGCCGGGCCAGCCCGGTCGCGGTCGCCTCGCCGAGCCCGCCACCGGCCCCGGTGACCAGCGCGGTCCGTCCGCTCAGGGCGCCGGCACGGGGATCGGCCCGCCATCCGGCCCAGGTCCGCCGGCGGGCCAGGTACCCGAGCTTCGAGTAGCCGCCGACCAGGCTGCGGTCGAGCACGGTGTCCAGCACGCGGTCCAGCACCGGCCGATCGGACCACAGCTCACCGGCGTCCGCGCGGCGACGGCCCCGGGACCGGGCCGCTAACGCTCCTCGGCGCCCCGGCGCAGCAGGTAGGTGTCCATGATCCAGCCCTTGCGCCCGCGCGCCTCGGCCCGCACCCGGAGGATGTCGTCGGCCACCTCGTCGAGCGGGCCGGCGACCAGCAGCTCGTCCGGGGTGCCCAGGTAGGCACCCCAGTAGACGTGCAGCTCGGCACGCTGCTCGGGCGGCAGCGCGGTGAAGGCCGTCCGCCCGTCGAGCATCACGACGACGTCGTCGACGCCGTCCGGCATCCCCTCCGCGATCCGGCGCCCGGTCGTGATCAGCACCGGCCGCCCGACCCGGTTCAGGATCAGCCGGTGCGCGGCCGCGAGCGCGGCGACGCTGGAGATCCCGGCGACCGACTCCAGCCGCCACTCGCCGGGCGCACCGTCCAGCACCCGCTCGAGCAGCCGCAGCGTGCCGTCGTAGAGCGACGGGTCGCCCCAGACCAGGAACGCGCCGGTCCCGCCGTCGGCGAGCTCGCCGGCCAGCATGTCCCGGTAGAGCTGGGCGCGGCGGTCCTGCCAGTCGACGACGACGTCCCGGTAGGCGGCGTCGTCCCCGGCCACCTCGGGCCCGCGGTCCCGGTCCACCTCGGGCGCGGTGACCAGCCGGTACCCGCCGTCCGAGCGGTGCCGGTCCAGGATCTCGGTGCGCAGCGCCAGCAGGTCGTCCTTCGCGTCGCCCTTGTCGATCACGAAGACGACGTCCGCCCGCTGCAGCGCGCCGACCGCCTGGAGCGTGAGGTGCTCCGGGTCGCCCGCGCCGATCCCGATCACCAGCACCGTCCGCACGCCACTGACCGTAATGGACGCGGCCCGCCCCGGGCCGGATCCCCCGACCGGCCGCCGCCCACCGGCCCGGACGGGCCACCGTCGCACCCGTCCGGCGCAGACCCCCGCGGCGTGCGGCGCCACGACCCGTCACCGGCCCCCGTCACTCGGTAGTGTCGGGCCCGACGCCGACCGACATCTCCACGCCCGCCATCCGGGAGGCCGAAGCACCGTGAAGATCGGACACCTCGTCGAGTCCCTCGACCCCCACGGGGTCACCGCCGCGCTCGTCGACCTGGCCGCGGCCGGGCCCCCCGCCGGGATCGAGCTGGTCGTCGTGGCCCTGGCCCCATCCGGCGACCCCGCCGTCGCCGCCGGGCTGGACCGCGCCGCCGCGACGTCGGTGGAGCTCAACGTCGCGCCGTGGGACCCGCGCGCGGTACGCAAGGTGGTCGAGGCGTTCCGCGCGCAGGGCGTGGACCTGGTGCACACCCACGGAGCCCGGGCGGACGTCGTCGGGGCTGCCGCCGCGGCCCGGCTCCGGACACCGGCGGTCTCGACCCTGCACCACATCCACGACCAGCCCGCGGACCGCGCCGATCGGCTCCGCCGGACCGCCAAGACGCTGGCCCGCAAGCGCTTCATGACCCGCACGATCGCCACGTCGGCGTTGCAGCGGGACTGGTACCACCGGGTCGCGGGCTCGACAACCGGCCTGTCGGTGATCCCGGACGGGGCCGCGGACCCCGGCGTCGGGACCCCGGAGGAGGCCGGCCGGCTGCGCCGCGGCCTGGGCGTCGACGAGCACGAGGTCGTCGCGGTGTCGGTCGCCCCGATGCGCCGCGGGCAGGGCCAGGACATGCTGCTGGACGCGATCGCCGAGATCCCCGAGGACGAGCCGCTGACCGTGGTGCTGGGCGGCGACGGGCCGCTGCGGCCGTGGCTGGAGTCCCGGGTGTCCGCCGACGACGCGCTGTCCGGCCGGGTGGCGTTCCGGCGCCGGTCCGACCCCGTGGCGCTGCTGCGGGCCGCGGACCTGCAACTGCACACCACCCGGCACGACACGATGCCGCGGGTGCTGGTGCTCGGCCAGGGCACCGGCACCCCGGCCGTCGCGACCCGGGTGGGTGGGATTCCGGAGATCGTCACCCGGGACACCGGCGCGCTGACGCCGGTGACGTCGTCGCGGATCGCCGACGACCTGCTGCGGATGGTCCGCGACCCCGAGCTGCGGGCCCGGCGCGGGGCCGCGGCCCGGACGCGCTTCCTGGACCGGTTCGAGGCCGCCGGCTGGGCCGGCCGGCTCGCCGACGTCTACCGGAGCGCGCTCGGCCACTCCGACGCGCCCGCGGCCGCCGAGCTCGACACCCCGGAACCGCTGCACGCCGGCCGGGTCTGACGGCGCCGGGGACCCGCCGTGATCAGCGGGTGAGCGGCGGGCAGGTCCCGCCCTCGGCGCGCACCTGACGCCGGGTGCGCAGGTAGAGCACCGGCCCGGTCACCAGCCCGCGCACCTTGCGCGCGCCCGCGCCGGTCGGCAGTGCCGCGGTCTCGCTACCGGCGGCCGGCCCCGGCTCCCCGGCACCGGCCGACTCGCGGCGCACGATCTCGCGGAGCCGGGCGATTCCGGCCGGGAACCGGCGCAGCGCCAGCCGCCGGCCCCGCGGGTCCTGCGTCACCTTGCCCAGGAAGGCCCCGAGCCCGAGCGCGTACCCGCCGAGCTGGTTCCGCAGCTCGCCGTCGGAGGGGCGGTGGTGGTGCCACACCAGCGCCGCGGGCAGGTAACCGAGCGTCCCGCCGGCCAGCACGATCCGCACCAGCAACTCGATGTCCTCGCCGCCCCGGGTCGGCCGGCCCGGCCCGAGCGCCTCGTCGAACCCGCCCAGCGCGCGCACCGGCGCCGCGCGCACGGCCATGTTCGCCCCGATCCCGAACAGGCCGGGCGAGAACGGGAACACCGGCGACTCGGACGGCGGGTCGTCCAGCCGGAACCGGCGCGGCAGGAACCCCTTGTTCCAGGCCAGCGCGACGTCCGCGGCCTGTTGCTGCGGGGTCTCCAGGCGCGCCGCCAGCACCGGCCCGCTCAGCCCGGTCAGCTGCGGGTCGTCGGCGAACGCACCGGCGATCCGGGACGCCCAGCCCGGGTCGGGTTCGGTGTCGTCGTCGGTGAAGGCGACGATCTCGGTCTGCGCCTCGGCAAGTCCCCGGTTGCGGCCCACCGACGCCCCGCGCCGGGGCTCCCGGACGTAGCGGGCCCGCGGGTCGCCGACCCCGGCCAGCACCTCGCGGGTGCGGTCGTCCGGCGGATCGTTGTCCACCACCAGCACGGTCACGGCGGGGTGGTCGCCGGCCAGCACCGCGGCCAGGCAGCGCCGCACGCTCTCCGGACGCCCGCGGGTCGCGATCACCACGGTCAGCGGCCGGTCCGAGGTGGGTGGCCGCGCGGGCGGCTCCGCCCCGGCGACCGCGGCCGTCGCCGCGGCCAGCTCGGCCGCGGTCGCCCGGCCCGACCGCAACGAGAGGTCGACCTGCCCGACCGGCGTCCCGCCGTCGGTCACCAGCAGGCGGGCCGCCACGAACCGGGCGGGCACCTCGAGGCCGCTCACCCGGCTGTCGGCCGCCCGGCTGCCGGCACCGCCGGAGGGCCCGGGGACAGACCGGTGGGCGATCTCGCCGACCCAGATCGGGCCGGATGGTCGCTCCGGCACGGACTCGCCCTCCCGGATCCTCGTGCGGTTCCGGCCCGGTCGGGCCCGGTCCGGCGACGCTGTCGTCCTCCGCGCGCCGGAGCGCACGTACCCGTCGATGGTCGCAGAACGGATGCGGGCGGTGTCGGGAGGCCGGGCGTCGAGCCACACCCCGTCCGGCTGCTGCGCCGTTCGGCGGTCACACCGCCGGGATCGTCCTCGCGTCACCCACCCGGCCCGACCGTTCGTCGCGCAGGGCACCGGTCACCGCGTCCGAACGGGGCACCACGTACACCGTCCGGCCCCGTTGTTCGCACGCGAATCGCGCAGGAACGCCCGCTCGTCGCAGCGGCCGGGGTGATCCGAGCAAGCCCATCACGGACCGGTTACGGTCCTTCACGCTGGCCGGGACACACCGGCTGGTGCGCCTGGTCGGCCGTCCGAGCCCGCCCGCCGACACTCCCCCTGGCGCCCACCCAGCAGGTGGCGGGACGGGAACGTGCGGCTCCCCGGCCGTGACGGCCCCGGGGCGGCGAGGACTTCACTCATGACCACTGCACTGACCCATCCGGCCGAGACCCCCGACTCCGGCCAGGCGGCCCCCCGACGTCGGCGCGACCGCGACGCCACGGCCGGCATCTCGGCCGCGGAGCTGCTCGCCCGCTACTCCGAGGCCGGCTTCGACACCCCGGCCCCGGGTGGCCGCCGCGCCGCCCGCACCGGCGGCGCACACGCCCCGGACCGGGAGCGGCTCGCCCCGGCGCCCACCGGTCCGCCCGGCGACGACCAGACCATGATCACCCGGGACGTCCCGGCCGGCACCGCGGGCGCCACCGGCGCGATCGGCCTGATCCAGAACAGCGGCTCGGCGACCGGCTCGTTCGGCCGCAACCCGCGCGCGGTCGCCGCCACCATGTCGGCCACCCTCGTCGGCGCGACCGCCGTCATGGGTGTCGTGACCGCCCTCGGCGAGCCGGGCCCCCAGGAGGGTGAGCAGGGCGTCGACCTCGCAGGCGCGGCCACCGAGAACACGATGCGGCTCTCCGTCCCGGCCGCCGGTTCCGAGGCCGGCGGTGGCCCGGGCACCAGCAACGCCGCGACCTCACTCAACCAGGGCTTGGAGAGCGTCTCCGCCGCCGTGCCGCAGGCCTTCGAGCAGGCCGACGCCGCGCGGATCGCCGCCGTCGCCCAGGAGAAGGCCGAGAAGGCCGCCGAGGAGCGCGCGAGCACCGCAGAGGACGCGGGCGAGGGCGCCGGGGACGGCGCCGGGGACGGCGCGGGCGAGGGTGCCGGGGACGGCGTGGGCGAGGGCGCCGGTGCCTCGACCGGCTCGTCCGTCGGGGCCCAGGCGCTGACCGAGGCCAAGAAGCACCTGGGCAAGCCCTACGAGTGGGGAGCCACCGGCCCGAGCTCCTTCGACTGCTCCGGCCTGATGCAGTACGTGTTCGAGCAGGCTGGCAAGGAGCTGCCGCGCAACTCCAAGGCCCAGTCCCAGGTGGACGGCCAGGACGTCTCGCAGGACGAGCTGAAGGCCGGCGACATCGTCTTCTTCTACTCCCCGGTCAGCCACGTCGGCATCTACGACGGCAACGGCAAGATCCTGCACGCGTCCACCAGCGGCGAGCCGGTCAAGTACTCCGACGTCGACGCGATGCCGTTCCACAACGCGCTGCGGCTCTGAGCCCACTCCGGAGAACAGCCGACTCCCTGAGAACGTAGAGGCCGGTCACCCCTGGGGAGGGGCGACCGGCCTCGGCGCTCACCGGCCCGGTTCCGGGGAGGTCCCGCCCGGCATCCCGCCACGCCCGACACCACCGTCCGCGGCCCCGGGTCCGAGGTCGCGCAGCCGGGCGGCGGCCGCCTCGGGGAGCACGTCGGAGATGAAGGCCCCGGCGCCGGCCTCCGACCCGGCCAGATACTTGATCTTCCCGGGCGCCCGCCGGATCGAGTGCACGCGCAGGTGCAGCCGGGCGTCGAAACGGCCGTCGGCCTCGCGCACCGGGGCCTGCTGCCAGGCGGCGACGTAGGGCAGCTCGTCGTCGTAGAGGGCGTCGAGGCGGCGCAGCACGTCCAGGTAGATCAGGCCGAACTCGGCGCGCTGGGCCTCGTCGAGCGCCGGCAGGTCCGGGGTCGGGCGGTGCGGGTAGAGGTGCACCTCCACCGGCCAGCGCGCGGCGGTGGGCACGAACGCCGTCCAGTGCTCCCCCGCGGCGACGACCCGCTCGCCGGCCCGCTCGGCGGTCAGCAGGCTGTCGAACAGGTTCTCCCCGGTCGCCTCCCGGTGCGCGGCCACCTGCGCCAGCATCCGCTGCGGGAACGGCGGCACGTAGGGGTAGGCGTAGATCTGGCCGTGCGGGTGGGCCAGCGTGACCCCGATGTCGGCGCCCCGGTTCTCGAACGGGAACACGTAGCGCACGCCCGGCCGCGCGCCCAGCTCGGCGGTGCGCTCGGCCCACACCTCCAGCACCAGCCGCACCCGCTCCGGGCTCAGCCGCGCGAACGGTGTCGTGTGGTCGGAGGTGAAGCAGACGACCTCGCAGCGCCCGGCCGCGGCGACCGGGTCGTCGCCGGTCACCGCCGGCGGCGGGGCGCCGGGTGCGGAGCCGAACGAGGGGAACCGGTTCTCGAACGCGACGACGTCGTAGTCCGGTGCGGGCACCTCGGTGTGCCGGCCGTCCCGGCTCGGGCACAGTGGACACTGGTCGGCCGGCGGCTTGTAGGTCCGGTTCTGCCGGTGCGCCGCGATCGTCACCCACTCGCCGAGCAGGGCGTCGTAGCGCAGCTCGGAGGCCGGCTCCACCGGCGGCATGTCCCGCTGGTCGACCAGCGCCGCCGGATCGCGCGGGGCGCGGCCCGGCTCGTCGAACCAGAGGATCTCGCGCCCGTCGGCGAGCCGGGTCGTCAGCTTCTGCACCGTGTCGTCTCCACCTTGGTCGTCTACCTCCCGCTCCGGGCGATGATCACGCGGTCCACCTCGCCCTCCAGCACCGCGCGGTCGGTGCCGGCCAGGCCGTCGTCGGTGACCAGCACGTCGGCCTCACCGAGCTCGGCGATCGTCGAGATGCCGACGGTCCCCCACTTGGTGTGGTCGGCGACGACGACGAGCTGCTGCCCGGCGTCGACCAGTGCGCGGTTGGTGTCCCGCTCGGTCAGGTTCGGGGTGGAGAACCCGGCCGCGGCGCTCATCCCGTGCACGCCCAGGAAGACGATCTCCAGGTTCAGCGAGCGCAGGGCGGCGACGGCGACCGGCCCGACCAGGGCCTCGGACGGCGTCCGGACCCCGCCGGTGAGGATCACCGTACTGCCCCGGCCCTCGGCGCCCCCGGCGTGCAGCGCCTCGGCCACGGCCAGCGAGTTCGTCACCACGGTCAGCCGCGGCACCCGGGCCAGCAGGTGCGCGAGTCGCCACGTGGTCGTCCCGGCGGAGAGCCCGACGGCCGCGCCCGGCTCGACCAGCGCCGCCGCCTCGGCGGCGATCGCCTCCTTCTCGTCGAGCTCGCGCACGGCCTTCGCGGAGAACGCCGGCTCCTCGGTCGGGTGCTCGCCGACCGCGGTCGCCCCGCCGTGCACCTTGTCGACCAGCCGCCGCCGGGCCAGCACGTCGAGGTCCCGGCGGACGGTCATCTCGGAGACGTCCAGGTGCTCGGCCAGCTCGGACACCCGGACCGCGCCGCGGGTGCGGACCTGCTCGACGATCACCTCACGGCGCTGCTCGGCCAGCAGACTCATGCCCGCACCGCCCCGGCCGACCCGCTGCACGCGATCACCCGCACAGAATGCAACAAATCCGAACGGACAGCAATAACGCCTGCCCACCGCCCCGGGCAGGACGCGCACGGCGCGAGTGACAGATCACCGTCCGGTCTCGGAATCGCGCGAACGTGTTCACTTCTGTCCGACTTCGGGCTACCTTGTTCGTTGGCTCGCACAACTGTGGCACAGGCCACATCGAACCGCGAGCACTCCGCACAGACCGACTCAACGCCGAGGAGCGACCCGAGATGGATCACGGCGAGACGGCCCCCGGCCGGGCCACGGGAGGACGACAGGGGGGCACGGCATGACGACCGCCGAGATCCTCCGGCTCGACCCGAACCTGGTCGACTACCTGCTGGTCGCGTTCTACTTCGTGCTGGTGCTGGGCATCGGTTTCGCGGCCCGTCGCTCGGTGTCGTCCAGCCTGGACTTCCTGCTGTCCGGCCGGTCGTTGCCGGCCTGGATCACCGGCCTGGCGTTCATCTCGGCCAACCTGGGCGCGATCGAGCTGATCGGCATGGTGGCCAACGGTGCCCAGTACGGCATCCCGACGGTGCACTACTACTGGCTCGGCGCGATCCCGGCGATGGTGTTCCTCGGCATCGTGATGATGCCGTTCTACTACGGCTCCAAGGCCCGCAGCGTCCCGGAGTTCCTGCTCAAGCGGTTCAACAAGACCACCCAGCGGGTGCAGGCGGTGATCTTCGCGGTCGCCTCGATCCTGATCGCCGGCGTCAACCTGTTCTCGCTCGGCCTGGTCCTGGAGGCGCTGCTCGGCTGGCCGCTGTATGTGGCGATCCCGGTCGCCGCCGTCGTGGTGCTCGGCTACATCAGCCTCGGCGGGCTCTCGGCCGCGATCTACACCGAGGTCCTGCAGTTCTTCGTGATCCTCGCGCTGCTCATCCCGCTGACCGTGGCCGGCCTGAACCGGATCGGCGGCTGGGACGGCCTGACGCAGGCGGTCACCGAGGGCCCCAGCGGCGGTGCCGACCTGAACGCCTGGCCGGGCACCCCGCTGACCGAGATCGCGAACCCGTTCCTGTCGGTGCTGGGCATCGTGTTCGGCCTCGGGTTCGTGCTCTCCTTCGGCTACTGGACCACCAACTTCGCCGAGGTCCAGCGCGCGCTCTCGGCCAAGAGCATGTCCGCCGCGCGCCGCACCCCGATCATCGGTGCGTTCCCGAAGGCGCTGGTCGTGCTGGTCATCGTGACCCCCGGCATGATCGCCGGGATCCTGGTGCCGCAGATCAGCCAGATCAAGGCGACCGGCGTCGACGACGTCGACGGGATCACCTACAACAACGCGCTGTCGCTGCTGATGAAGGAGGTGCTGCCGAACGGCATCCTGGGTGTCGCGATCGCCGGCCTGCTGGCCGCGTTCATGGCGGGCATGGCGGCCAACATCAGCTCGTTCAACACCGTGTTCACCTACGACATCTGGCAGGACTGGGTCCGTCCGGACCGCGAGGACCGCTACTACCTGCAGGTCGGCCGGATGGTGACGATCGTCGGCTGCGTGCTGGCGATCGGCACCGCGTTCATCGCCTCCGGTTCGGAGAACCTGATGGACTACATCCAGTCGCTGTTCAGCTTCTTCAACGCACCGCTGTTCGCGATCTTCATCCTGGGTCTGTTCTGGAAGCGGATGACCGGACCGTCGGCCTGGATCGGCCTGCTCTCCGGTACCGCCGCGGCGATCGTCGTGGACATGCTGGTCCGCTTCGGGGTGCTCTCGATGTCCAGCCAGGCGGGCAGCTTCCTGGGCGCGATCGCGGCGTTCGTGTTCGGCGTCGGGGTGGCCGGCGCGGTGTCGCTGGTGAGCACACCGAAGCCGGAGGCGCAGCTGACCGGCCTCGTCTGGAGCCTCACACCGAAGGAGCAGCGCATGCACTCCACCGAGGGCGACGACGCGGGCTGGTATCGCTCGCCCGCCGTGCTCGGGATCGCGGTGCTGGTGCTGACCGTCGTCCTGTACATCGTGGTCGGCTGAGACCGGAGAAGGAGAGAACGATGTCCGACATCGACGACACGACCGGCGGCCCCGCCGGCGCCCCGGCATCGACCACCGCGAGCAACCTGTTCGACCTGCGATCGGTGATCGCGCTGCTGTTCGGGGTCTACGGGATCGTCCTGCTGATCATGGGCCTGGTGTCCGGGAACGACCCGGCCAACCTGGCGAAGACCGGCGGGACCAACCTCAACCTGGACACCGGGATCGGCATGCTCGTCGTGGGCGTGCTGTTCGTGGTCTGGGTGTGGCTGCGCCCGCTGAAGCTGGCGGCCCCCGAGCCCTCCGACCCCGACGAACGGGAGGACCGGTAACGGGACCGGGACCCCGGGACGGGGCCGCGTGCAGGTGATCGGCCGGGACGGCACCCACGAGATCGAGATCGCCCGCTCCCGCTTCGCCTGCACGGTGGCCCGGGTCGCCGACGCCGACGCGGCGGGCGCGGTGATCGCCCGGGTGCGCCGGGCCGGCCCGGACGCCACCCACCACTGCACCGCGTCGCGGATCGGTGACCCGGGCACCGGGAACGTCACCGCGCGCAGCAACGACGACGGCGAGCCCTCCGGCACCGCGGGCGTCCCGATGCTGGAGGTGCTCACCCGCCGGGAGCTGACCGACGTCGTCGCCGTCGTCTCCCGCTGGTTCGGCGGCACCAAGCTCGGCGCCGGCGGCCTGGTGCGGGCCTACTCCGGGGTGCTGGCCGAGGCCCTGGACGCCGTCGGCACGCTGCGCCGGGTCCGGCATCGCGAGCTGCTGCTGGCGGTCCCGCACGACCGGGCCGGCCGTCTCGAACACGACCTGCGGGCCTCGCCGTACCGGCTGCGCGACGTCGCGCACGGGGCCGACGTGACGCTCACCGTCGCCGTCGAGGAGGGCGCCGTCGACGGCTTCGACGCCTGGCTTGCCGAGCGCACCGCGGGCGCGGTCGAGGCCCTCGACGCCGGGGCACGCGACCTCTACCTACCCTGACCGTTCATGGAGATCAGGGACGCCCACGACGACGACTGGCCGGCGATCTGGGCGGTACTGCGCCCGATCTTCGCCGAGGGCCGCACGTATACCGTGCCGGTCGACGTCGACGAGTCCTGGGCGCACGGCATGTGGATGCTGGAGCCGCCGGGCCGGGTGGTCGTCGCGGTCGATGACGGGCCGGACGGGGGCCGCACCGTCGTGGGGACCGCGAAGACCGGCCCGAACCAGCCCGGGCCGGGCTCGCACGTGGCGACCGCGAGCTTCGCCGTGGACGCGGCACGCGCCGGCCGCGGCACCGGCCGGGCGCTCGGCGAGCACGTCCTGGACCTGGCCCGGACGGCCGGTTACTCGGCGATGCAGTTCAACGCCGTCGTGGCGACCAACACCCCTGCCGTCGCGCTGTGGCACGCGCTCGGGTTCGACACCATCGGTGTGGTCCCGGACGCGTTCGCCCTGCCCGACGGCAGCACCACCGGCCTGCACGTCATGCACCGCCACCTGTGACCCGGTCCGCCGCCCGGCGGGGTTGACCCGGTCGCAGGGCGCCGCGCAGAGTTAGCCTCGCCTACACGTCGAGTTCGTGCAGGCTCGGGCGCGGAAGGGCCGGGAGATCGCTCATGACGGCGGTGCAGGTATGACGGCGGTGCAGGAATGACGGCGGTGCAGCAGGGCCCAGCATCGGTCGAGGAACTGCGGCGCCGCGGCTGGCGTGGCCGGCTGGTCGTGCTCGGTCCGGCCTTCGTGGCCGCCGTCGCCTACGTCGACCCGGGCAACTTCGCCACCAACTTCTCGGCCGGTGCCGGCCACGGCTACCTGCTGGTGTGGGTGATCGTGGTGGCCAACCTGATGGCCATGCTGATCCAGGCGCTCTCGGCCAAGCTCGGGGTGGCCACCGGATCGAACCTGCCGGAGCTGTGCCGGGAGCGGATGCCGCGCTGGGGCGCCCGGTTGATGTGGGGCCAGGCCGAGCTGGTCGCGGTCGCCACCGACCTGGCCGAGGTGATCGGCGGCGCGGTGGCGCTGAACCTGCTGTTCGGGATCCCGCTGCTGCACGGCGGCCTGATCACCGGGGTGATCGCGTTCGGGCTGCTGGCGCTGCAGTCGCGCGGGCACCGGCCGTTCGAGCGGGCGATCGTGTTCCTGCTCGCGATCATCCTGGTCGGACTGGTCTCGACACTGTTCCGGCTCGACGTCGACGCCGGCGCGCTGGCCGGCGGGCTGGCGCCGGCCTTCTCCGGGATCGACAGCCTGGTCCTGGCCACCGGGATCCTCGGCGCGACCGTGATGCCGCACGTGATCTACCTGCACTCCGCGCTCACCCAGCGCCGGCTGGTCGCCCGTTCGCCGGAGGACACCCGCTACCTGCTCCGCACCGGCCGCACCGACATCGTCCTCGGCATGGGCCTGGCCGGGCTGGTCAACCTCTCCATGCTGGTGATCGCGGCCGCGCTGTTCTTCGGTTCCGGGGTGCCGGGCACCGACACCCTGGAAGGGATCTTCGACGGGCTCGGGACCCGGCTCGACACCGTCGCAGCGTACGGGTTCGCGATCGCGCTGCTGGCGTCCGGTTTCGCCTCGTCCGGGGTCGGGACCTACGCCGGGCAGGTGATCATGGCCGGGTTCCTGCACCGGCGGATCCCGCTGCTGGTCCGCCGGCTGCTCACGCTCGCCCCGGCGCTGGTCGTGCTCGGGTTCGGGGTGGACCCGACGCAGGCGCTGGTGCTGTCCCAGGTGGTGCTCTCGTTCGGCATCCCGTTCGCGCTGGCGCCGCTGGTCTGGCTGACCGCACGCCGCGACGTGATGGGCGACCTGGCCAACAGCCGGGCCACCACCGCCGCCGCGATCGGCGTCACGGCGGTGGTGGTGGCGCTCAACGGCGTGCTGCTCTGGCAGACCTTCACCACAGGTATCTGAGCGGCAGGCATCTGAGCGGAGCTTGCGGAGCTCACATCGACGCTGAGGCCGCTCAGCGCCCGCGCCAGACCGGGTCCCGCTTCTCGGCGAACGCCCGGGCACCCTCCTTGGCGTCGTCCGAGGTCATCACCGGCCCGACGACCTCGTCGTGCCGGTCCCAGCGGTCGCTGCCCCAGTCCGCGCCCTCCACGACGACCCGCTTGGTGGCGGCGACCGCGAGCGGCCCGTTGGGCGCGATCCGCGCGGCCAGCGCCAGCGCCGCGTCCACCGCGCCGCCGTCGTCCACGATCCGGTTGACCAGGCCGGCGGCCTCGGCGCGGGCGGCGTCGACCGGGTCGCCGGTCAGCAGCATCTCCAGCGCCAGCGCGCGCGGCACCCGGCGCGGCAGCTCCAGCGCGCCGCCGGCCGCGGCGACCAGCGAGCGCTTCGCCTCGGGCACCCCGAACCGGGCGCCGCGGCCGGCGACGACCAGGTCGCAGGCGAGCACCAGCTCGAACCCGCCGGCCAGCGCCCAGCCCTCGACGGCCGCCACCATGGGCTTGCGCGGCGGGGTCCGGGTGATCCCGCAGAGCCCGCGGTTCTCCAGCGACGGACGCTCGCCGCGCAGGAACGCCTTGAGGTCCATCCCGGCGGAGAACACCCCGCCGGCGCCGGTCAGCACGCCGACCCGCAAGTCGTCGTCGGCGTCGAGCTCGTCGACGGCGTGCGCGATCCGCCGGGCGACGTTCTCGTTCAGCGCGTTCTTCGCGGCCGGCCGGTTGATCGTGATCAGCGCGACGCCGTCGCGCCGCTCGACCAGCACCTCGTCGTGGGTCGCCTCGTCAGTCATACCCGCACCCTACGACCGGAACGTCCTCACTCGACGCCGAGCGGTTCCCGTGGGCGTACCGGCAGCGAGTACTCCCAGTCGGCGAGCAGCGTGCGCAGCGCCGTCACCAGCGCGAGCGGCTGGTCGATCATCACGTGGTGACCCGCGCCGGGGATCTCGACGACCGGCGCGGCGCGGCCCATCCGGTCCACCACCATCTCCCCCATGTCCGCCGGGACGAGCCCGTGCTCGGCGCGCAGCAGCGCCACCCGGCAGCCGGGCCGGGTCAGTTCGCCGGGGGTCAGCCCGATCCCACCGAAGATCCGCCGATCGAACTTCCAGCTCCAGCCGCCGTCGACCGGGCGCAGGCTGTGTTCGGCGATGTGCGCGCGCACGTAGGGCAGGTCCCCGTCCTGCTCGGGCACCGTGCGGAACCGGGCCAGCGCGGTCGGCCGGTCCGGGTAGACCCGGGTCGGGCCGAACGCCCGCTGCTGCCGGGCCGCGATCTCCTCCGGCGAGCGGTCCCGGACCGGGGAGTCGACGACGACGGCGCCGGCCAGCTCGTCGCCGTGCTGCAGGGCAGCGGTGAGCGTGACGAACCCGCCCATGCTGTGCCCGACCACGGTGGGCCGCGGCCCGACGCCGGCGTGCCGGGCGACCGCCAGCACCTCACCGGCCCAGCGGTGCAGGTCGTAGCCGGGCGCGCGGCCGGAGTCGCCGTGCCCGGACAGGTCGAGCGCCACCACCCGGCGGCCGGCCTCGACCAGCAGCGGGGCCACGTGGTCCCACCACCGGCTGTGCGCGGCACCGCCGTGCACCAGGAGCACGCCCGGCCCGCCCGGCTCGCCCCAGGTCCGATAGGCGATCGGCACGCCGTCGACCTCGGTGCTGCCGGTCCCGGCCGGGGCGGCGAGCGCGTCGGTGAACCAGGCAGGTGGATGCTCGGACACGCAGGTCTCCGTTCGTCCGCGGGGAACCGCCGAACCTACCCGCTACCGGCTCCCGGCCACGGCCCGCGCCCGGGGCGGCCTCCGGCCTGCCCGGCCGACGCTCAGGCCGCGGCGGGCGGACCCACCCGGTGCGGCGCGGGCCGGTCCGCGCCGGCCGCCCACATCGTCGTCACCCGGACGGCGATCCGGTCCCGGGCCGCCCGGACCGCCTCGTCGTCGACGGCGACCCCGGCCAGCACGTAGAGCAGCTCGGCGTCCGGCCCGTGGTCCAGATCCAGCGTCCCGTGCATCCTGGCCAGCTCGCGGACCGGGGTCACCGGGTCCGTCCCGCACCCGGCCGCCGCACGGGCCGACACCGCGGCGATCCGGGGATCGGCGCCGGGCAGCAGCCCCGCTCCGAGCGCCGCAGCCGCGGCGCCGAGCGCGACCAGGTCGTCCGGATCGACCGGGAGCAGGCACAGCCGCGGGCACGGTCCCGCCGGGTAGCCGGGCCGGGCCTGCTCGGCGCGCGCCCGGGCACCGATCCGGCCCCACGCCCGCAGCGCCGGGCGGCAGATCCACAGCGGTCCGAGCTGCGGTTCCTCCAGGGCCTCGAGCAGCAGCGCCGAGATCCGGCCGGCCGGCGTCGTCCATCCCGCGCCGATCCGGGGCAGCACCCGGATCACCGTTCCCGTCCCCGTCATGGCCGCACCCCTCGTCCGCCGTGCAACCGGAACGGTAGGAACGACACCCCGGGACCGGTAGCGGCGCTCCTCCGACTCCACGGGAATTCCCCAATTGTGCGGACCGACGTCGCCGGACATCGCATCCCGGCGGGGCCCGAACGGATCGGCAGGCATCCGGTCGAGGACCGATCCGGTCGCCGGATCCGACCGGAAAGTCGGGATCACACCGGTATCGTCGCTCCATGGCGAGCCGCCCGAATCGGCCGATCGCGCCGGCACCTCCACCCTCTCCCGGGACCGCCTGTCCCGGCCCGGGCCCCGGCCCGCGGTCGCCCGGTGGCCCGACCCCCGACCGGCACCGGCCGCGCCCGCCGCCGCACCGGGGCACGCGGGCAGGCGGCCAGGGGGTGACCGCGACGCCCGGAGGGAGGATGCTTCCGGCGACCGGCACGCCGATGCCCGGCGGCGCCGGGAGCGTGGGGGGCCCGACATGCGCGAGGGAACGCGGCCATGAGAACCCACGACATCGTCGAGGACGTGCCGACGGTCACCGAGGACGAGCCGGTCGCGGCCGCGGTACGGCTGATGGCCCGCACCCGGCTGCCGGGCCTGATCGTCGTCGACGAGCGGTCGGTGCCGACGTCCGTGCTACCGGGCACCCAGGTCCTGCGGATGACGGTGCCCCGTGCCCACCAGGCACAACCGTCGCTGGTGCGGACCATCGACGAGTCGCACGCGGACCTGTTCTGGGAGGAGCTGGGCGACCGCACGGTCGGCGAGTGCCTGCCGCAGCGCCCGGAGCGGATGGGGGTCATCGCCCTCGACGCGACCCTGCTGGAGGCCGCGGCCCTGATGGCCCGGGTGCGCAGCCCGCTGCTCGCGGTCGTCGGCGCGGACGGGCGCCTGGTCGGCGGCGTCGTCCTGGAGCGGTTGCTCGGCGCGCTCGCCCGCGCGTACCCCGAGGGCTGACCCCCGCCGGACGCGGGCCGGGACACCCGCGATGAGCGCGCTGCTCGCGCTGGGCGTCTTCGCGGTCGCGTTCTTCTTCATCGCCACCGAGAAGGCCGACAAGGTCCGCACCGTCCTGATCGCGGCCGCGGTGATGACGGCGCTCGGGCTGGCCCCCGGCGCGGCCGTGTTCTTCTCCGAACAGGACGGCATCGACTGGAACGTCATCTTCCTGCTGCTCGGCATGATGATCATCGTCGGCGTGATCAAGCAGACCGGGCTGTTCGACTTCCTGGCCATCTGGGCCGCCAAGCGTTCCCAGGGCCGGCCCTACCGGCTCATGGTGATGCTGATGATCATCACCGCGGTCGCCTCGCCGGTCCTGGACAACGTCACGATCATCATGCTGATCGTCCCGGTCACCGTCGTGGTGTGCGACCGGCTGCGGGTCCGGGCCCAGCCCTACATCATCGCCGAGGTGCTCGCCTCGAACATCGGCGGCGCGGCCACCCTGATCGGGGACCCACCGAACATCATCATCGCCAGCCGGGCCGGGCTGTCGTTCAACGACTTCCTCGTGCACATGGCGCCGATCGTGACGCTGGTCTTCGTGGTCTTCGTGCTGCTGACCCGGGTGCTGTTCCGCAGGGACTTCGAGTACAACGCGGACCGGGTCGCCGAGGTGATGACGCTCAACGAGCGCCGGGCCATCACCGACCCGCGGCTGCTGGTGCGCTGCCTGTGCGTGCTGGGCCTGGTCGTCGCCGGGTTCGCCCTGCACACCGTGCTGCACCTGGAGCCCTCGATCGTCGCCCTGCTCGGGGCCGGACTGATGCTGCTGGTCACCCGCGCCGACGTGTACGACACGCTGGCCGACGTCGAGTGGCCCACGCTGGTGTTCTTCATCGGCCTGTTCGTGATGGTGGCCGGGCTGGGCAACACCGGGGTGATCGACACGATCGGCACCTGGCTGGTGCAGGTCGTCGGGAACGACTACGTCGCCGCGGCGACCGCGCTGATCTTCGGTTCGGCGGTGCTGGGCGCGTTCTTCGACAACATCCCCTACGCCGCCACGATGGCCCCGATCGTCGAGGAGCTGGTGGCCGGCGTCCCGGACCCGGAGACCGGCCAGGCGCTCTGGTGGGCGTTCGCGCTCGGCGCCGACTTCGGCGGGAACGGCACCGCGGTGGCCGCCAGCGCGAACGTGGTGGCGATCGGGATGGCCGCGCGCACCGGGCACCGGATCTCGTTCTGGCAGTTCACCAGGTACGGCATCGTGGTCACGCTGCTGAGCACCGTCATGGCCTGGGTCTACGTCGTGCTGCGCTACTTCGTGTGACGCCGGAGGGGCCTACTTGGTGCCCCGCCCGGACTGGGGCGCCGGACCGGTCGGGGTCAGGTCGGAGCCGCCGCCCCCGCCGCCGCCGCCGTCGTCCGGCCCCGGGTCGTCGGGACGGCGGGCCCAGATCCCCACCCGGGCGCCGGTCGCCACCGCCTTGCCGGGCGAGGGCTCCTGCCGGTACACGCGGCGCACCGGCGTCAGCCCGCCCGTGGAGCCCCACTCCCCCGCGTCGGGGTCGGCGTCGTCCTGTTCCACGGCGAGCAGCCCGGCGTCCAGGGCCGTGTCGTGCGCGTCCTCGACGCTCAACCCCACCAGCTCGGGCACCTGTGACCTGCCGTCCATGCCCGCAGGCTAGTACCTCGTGGGCGCGCCCGCGCGTGCCGCGGCGGATCGGCCGACCCCTTTGTTGACACGTTTTCTACGATGACACCGTGTCTCACAGTGAGGTGGAGGAACACGAGGTGGTGCAACACTCCGGCGCGGGCCACGCCGGCACCCGGGAGGTGCGGACGCCGGACGGCCTGACGCTGGCGGTGCAGGAACGCGGCGCCGGGCCGACCGTCGTGGCGGTGCACGGCTACCCCGACGACCGGCACGTCTGGGACGGCGTCGCGGACGCCCTCGTCGCCTCCGGGCACCGGGTGGTGACCTACGACGTCCGCGGGCACGGCGGGTCGGCCGCACCCCGGGACCGGGCCGGTTACGACCTGGAGCTGCTGGCCGCGGACTTGCGAGCGGTCTGCGACGCGACCTCCCCGGACGCCCCGGTGCACCTGCTCGCACACGACTGGGGCGGGATCCAGACCTGGCACGCGGTGACCGCCGAGGAACCCGGCACGGCCGCGCTGCACGGCCGGGTCGCGTCCTTCACCTCGATCTCCGGGCCGTGCCTGGACCACGTCGGGCTGTTCCTGCGCCGCCGCGCGCCGCGGGACCTGCCCGCCGTCGTCCGGCAGGCACTGCACTCCTGGTACACGCTGGCGTTCCGGCTGCCGGTGCTGCCCGAGCTGGCGTGCCGCAGCGGGGCCCTCGGGGCCCTGCTGGCCCGGCGGGAGGGGATCCCGCGGCCGGCGGTGCGGGACGCGGTGAACGGCCTGGAGCTGTACCGCCGCAACCTGCCGCGCCGGCTCGGGGACCCGCGGCCGCGGCGTACCGACGTACCGGTGCAGGTGCTGTCGCTGCGCGGCGACGCCTACGTCACGCCGGCGCTCTCGACGAGTGCCGCCGGGCTCGCCCCGGACCTGCGGGTGCGATACCTGCCGGGCGGGCACTGGACAGTCCGGCACCGGCCGGGGGTGATCGCGCGGTGCGTGGCCGAGCTGGTCGGGGCGACCGATCCGGGTGCCGGCGGTGCCACCGGCGCGCCCGCGGAGCGGCGGGCCCGGGACCGTGGCCGCGCGCTGGTCGCCACCGGCGGCCGTCCGGGACCCGACGTCCGCTGGTCGGGCGCCCTGGCCGTGGTCACCGGCGCGGGCAGCGGCATCGGCCGGGCCACCGCGGCCGCGCTCGCCGACCGGGGCACCCGGGTCGTCGTCGCGGACTCCTCGGCCGACGGCGCCGCGGAGACCGTGGCGCGGATCGAGCGCCGGCACGGTCCCGGCCGGGCGAGCGCCGCGGTGCTCGACGTGGCTGACGAGGCCGCGGTGGCCGACCTGGCCGCCCGGGTGGCCGCCGAGCACGGTGTCCCGGACCTGGTCGTGAACAACGCCGGGATCGCCGTCGCGGGCCCGTTCGCCGACACCACCGGCGAGGAGTGGCGGCGGATCGTCGACGTGAACCTCTGGGGCGTGGTGCACGGCTGCCGGCACTTCGGGGCGTTGCTGGCCGCGCACGGCGAGGGCGGGCACATCGTCAACACCGCGTCGGCGGCGGCGTTCCTGCCCTCGCGGGTGCTGCCGGCCTACGCCACCACCAAGGCCGCGGTGCTGATGCTGTCCGAGTGCCTGCGCGCCGAGCTGGCCGACGACGGCGTCGGCGTCACCGCGCTGTGCCCCGGCCTGGTGCACACCCCGATCACCGGCAGCACCCGGTTCGCCGGGCTGGACGACACCGCCCAGGAGGCCCGCCGCACCGCCCTGACCGCCGGTTACGCCCGCCGCGGCTACACCCCGGAGCGGGTGGCCGCACGGCTGGTCCGGGCGGTGGAGCGGGACCTCCCGCTCGCCCCGGTGACCGCCGAAGCGCACGCCGCGCTGCTGGCGTCCCGGCTGTCCCCCGGCCTGCTGCGTGCCCTGGCCCGCCTGAAGCTCGGCCCCCGCTGACCGTCCCGCACCGCGTCTCGCACCCCGCGTCGCCTCGAGGAGAGGAACACCGCCGATGAGTACCGCCGACCACCCCACAGCCCAGGACGCCGACCGGCTGGCCCTGCAGGCCCGCGACGTCCGGTTCGACTTCGCCGAGCTGCCCGCGGACTGGATCCCGACCGAGCCGTTCGCGTCGCACCTGATCGACGTGCTGCACCTGCTGCTGCCCGAGGGCGAGCGCTGGTTCGTCGACGTGTTCTCCCGGGCGCTGCCGCTGGTGCACGACGAGGCGCTGGCCGAGGACGTGCGCGGGTTCATCGGGCAGGAGGCGATGCACGCGTCGTCACACCAGGGGGCGCTGGACCGCCTGATCGAGGCCGGGGTGGACGTCACCCGGTACGTGCAGCAGGTCGAGTGGATCTTCGGTGAGCTGCTGGGCGAGCGGGGGCTGTCCGGCGACCGGGCCGCCGAGTGGCTGGTGGAGCGGGTCGGGCTGGTCGCCGCGATCGAGCACCTGACCGCGCTGCTCGGGCACTGGGTGCTGCACTCCCCCGCGCTGGACGCCGCCGGCGCCGACCCGGTGATGCTGGACCTGCTGCGCTGGCACGGCGCCGAGGAGGTGGAGCACCGGTCCGTCGCGCACGATCTCTACCTGCACCTGGACGGCCGCTACCTGCGCCGGATCCGGTCGCTGGCGATCGCCGGGCCGATCCTGGTCAAGCTGTGGGCGGACGGGGTGGTCGCGCTGTGCGCCCGCGATCCGCGCCTCGCCGGGACGCCGGGGGCCCGGGTGCGGCTGCGGGACTGGCTGCGGGCGTCCCGGCGAGGCCTGACGCCGGGGCCGCTGCTGATCGCGAAGGCGGTGCTGACCTACCTGAACCCGCGGTTCCACCCGGCACGGCACGGCGACACCGACGCCGCGGTCGCCTACCTGGCCCTCTCCCCCGCAGCCCGGGCGGCGGACGGCACCGGGGAGCCGGCGTGAGCATCGCCCCGCCGCCGTTCCCGAACGCCCGCGCCCGCGCCCTGGCGGCGGTCACCGGTCTGGCCCAGCGGGTCTCCGAGCGCAGCGGCCGCCGGCGCAGCCCGGCGCCGCCGGTGGACCGGTCGCTCGCCGTCGAGGTGCGCGCGGTGCACCGGCCCTGCCCGGACGTCGCCGAGGTCGTCCTGGTCCCGGCCGGTGCCGAGCCGCTGCCGCGCTGGCGGCCGGGTGCGCACGTCGACGTCCGGCTGCCGTCCGGGCTGTGGCGGCAGTACTCGCTGTGCGGGGACCCGGCGGACCGGTCGTGCTACCGGATCGCGGTGCGCGCGGTGCCCGGCGGCACCGGGTCTGCGCAGGTGCACGCCGTGACGCCGGGGACCCGGCTGATCCTGCGCGGCCCGCGCAACGCGTTCCCGCTGGCCGCGGCGCCGGAGTACCTGTTCCTGGCCGGCGGCATCGGGATCACCCCGATCGCGCCGATGGTGCGCGCGGTGCACGCCGCGGGCCGGCCGTGGCGGCTGGTGCACACCGGCCACGACCTCGCGTCGATGCCGCTGTCGGGCGAGCTGGCCGCGCTCGCCCCGGACCGGGTGCGCCGCCGTCCCGACGACCGGGACGGGCCGCCGGACGCCGCGGAGCTGCTGGCCGGAACGTCGTCGTCGGCGGCGGTGTACTGCTGCGGGCCACCGCCGATGATCGACGCCGTGCGCCGGGCGCTGCCGGCAGGGCAGCGGCTGCACTCCGAGCGGTTCTCCCCGCCTCCGATCCGGGACGGCCGGCCGTTCACGGTGCGGATCGACGGCGGACCGGAGGTCGCGGTGCCCGCCGACCGGACGGCGCTGGATGCGGTCCGCGCGGTACGCCCGGACGTGCCGTACTCGTGCCGGCAGGGGTTCTGCGGGACGTGCCACGTGCGGCTGCTGTCCGGGACGACGGTGGCCGACACCGCCGGGCCCGGCCGGACCGCGCTCTGCGTGGGCCGGTCCGCGGGCGCGGACCTCGTGGTCGATCTCGGCGGGTGACCGGATGGGCCTCGTACCCTCTGCGGTGATGACGTCGCCCGCCCGCCCCGGCAGCACCGCCCACACCGGCAGCACGGCCCGGCCCGCACGGCGGATGACCCCGCAGGCCCGGCGCGCCCACCTGGTGTCGGCCGCGATGGACCTCTATGGCACCCGCTCGCCGGAGGAGGTGACGGTCGAGGACGTCACCCGGATCGCGGACGTCTCCCGGGCGCTGTTCTACCGGTACTTCCCTAACGTGGAGGCCCTGCACGTCGCGGCGCTGGGCAGCGTCGCCGACGAGCTGGTCGACCGGGTCGCGCTGGTCGGCGACGGCCCGCTGGACGAGCAGCTGGTGGGGGCGCTGGACGCCTTCCTGGACGTCGCGCAGCGGCACGCGCGGGCCTACGTCGGGTTGCTGCGCAGCGGGTCGGTGGTGTCCACCGGGGCGACCGACGCGCTGGTGGACGGGGTCCGCGACCACATCGTGGCGCTGCTGTGCGAGCGCGGCGACCTGCCCGACCCGTCGCCGCTGCAGCTGATGACGCTGCGCGGCTGGGTGGCGCTGGTGGAGGGGTCGACGCTGTCCTGGCTGGAGGCCGGTGGCGAGCGCGGGACCGGACCCGGACCGGACCGGGAGACCTTGCGCGACTGGCTGGTCGACCAGCTGCTGGCGATGCTCGAGGTCACCGATCGCCGGAGCTGAGCCCGCCGGAGCTGAGCACGCCCAGCGCGTTCGGCACCAGCCGGTAGGCGTCCTCCGAGGGGGCGTTCACCACCTGGACCCGGTCCGCGCCGGGCGGGCGGAAGGCCAGCGTGGAGGACCCGCCGCCGTCCAGGTTGACGCCGTCGACGGCACCGGCCCGGCGCAGCAGCTGCGCGGTCTCGGCCAGGGTGGCGCCGGCGCTGGTGGACTCGCGGCCGTCCGCGGTGGCGAGCACCAGCCGTCCGTCCGCGGTCACGCCGGCGGCGCTGCGCGGGTCGCGGGCGGCGTCGTCCAGGCCGGGTACCGGTGCGCCGTCGCGCAGGATCGGGCTGCCGCCGACCGCCGTCCGCGGGGCGACGCCGGAGCCGGCGGCGAGCCGGTACCGGACCCGCAGCGGGTCGCCGGGGGCGAGCTCCCGCAGCGCGGCGGCCCCGCGGTCCCGCCCGACCAGGATCGACTCGCCCGGGCCGACCGGCCCCGCCCCGGGTGGCCGGACCGCCGTGACCCGCCCGTCGACGACGGCGACCTCGATCCGGTCGGCGGCGCACGGCGCATCCCGGTCTGTGTCGCTGCCGCAGAGCGTGGCGTTGCGGTCGGTGCCGCCCCAGTCCGGGGTGATCAGGCCGATCCCGTCCTGCGGGACGGCGTAGGCGTTGAGGGTGTCGACCGGCAGCGTCCCGATCGGCCCGCGGACCGCGGCGTCCAGGGTGAGCCGGTCCAGCCGAGCGGTGCCGCCCGCGTCGACGGCGAGCACGTCCCCGGGCAGCGCTCCCGGGACGGCCGGGGCGAGCCGCCGTCCGGGCGGGACGGCGGAGGTGAGCGCGCGACCGTCGCGCACCGACGGGCCGGCCGGGGCGTTGCTGCGGCCGAGGTCGAAGAAGTCGCCGTTCACCGCGGCCGCAGCCCCGGCCCGGTCGGCGTGCTCGGCGACGGTGGCCCGCTCCCCCACGGCGGCGCCGGTGAGCAGGGTGGCCCGCACGCCGGGCGCGGTGAGGTCGGCGACGACGACGTCGGTGGTCACCGGGCCCGCAGGGGTGTCGATCCGCTCCTCGCGGTGCGTGACGGCCGGCTCCCGGGCCCCGGTGGCCGGAGCGCGCGACGCGACCGCCGGGATCCGCGCGGAGGCGCCGTGCACGGTGGAGCCGGGGGTGGCCGAGCCCGGGGCGCGGTACACGGCCGGACGCACCGGGGCCGACTGCGTCACCGCGGAGTCGGCCGGGTGGACCGTCCCCGGGACCGGGACGGCCGGGGTCAGCCCGGCGAGGATGACGGTCGCGAGGAGCGCGGCGAGCCGCAGCCCCGGTCCCGTACCCGTCACGTCCGCTCCTCCCGCCGATTCCGGACGGGGACGAGACGATCATGTCGGGGGGCCGGACCGCGGGTCCGCAGCGCGGCCGGTGCGGGACCTCACCCGGCCGTGTGTCATCCGGCCGCGGCCACCCGAGACCGCGCTCACCGGCCGGACCGGCGGTGCCCCGGGTGCGCACCTCGGCACAGGGGGCAGTGCGGGACCGGGTCAGTGCGGGACCGGAATCAGTGCGGGACGGGAGTCAGTGCGGGGCGCGGGCTCCCGGATCGCGGTGCCCGGCACCGGGGTGGTCGGCGGCCAGCCGCGGACCGTCGCCGGTGCCGTAGCGCTCCCGCAGAGTGGGACCGCCCGGGTCGGCCGGCACCCGGCCGCGGCGGCGCAGCTCCGGCACCACGTGCTCGACGATGTCGGCCATCGTCCCGGGTGTCACCGCGTAGGCGAGGTTGAAGCCGTCCAGATCGGCCTCGTCGGCCCAGCGCTCCAGCTCGTCGGCGACCGTCGCCCCCGACCCGATGACGACCGGCCCGCGGCCGCCGACGGTCACGAACTCGGCGAGCTCGCCGACCGTCCAGTCCCGGTCCGGGCCGGTGAAGGCGGCCAGCGCGGAGCGGGTCGACTCGGTCTGGGAGTACTCGAGCTTCTGGTCCGGCGACGCACCGGCGAGGTCGACGCCGGTCCAGCCGCCGAACAGGGCCAGCGCGGCCTGCGGGTCGGTCAGCGCGAGGTAGGAGTCGACCGTCGCGCGGGCCGCCTCGTCGGTCTCCCCGGCGATCGCGGTGAGCATCCCGAACACCTTCACCGAGTACGGGTCCCGGCCGGCCTTCTCGGCGTTCTCCCGGACCGCGTCCACCGACCGCCGCACCACCGCCGGCGAGGGCCCGGACACGAACACCGCCTCGGCGTGCTCGCCGGCGAACCGGGCCCCGCGCGGCGAGGCGCCCGCCTGGAAGATCACCGGGGTGCGCTGCGGGGACGGCTCGGACAGGAACGCCCCCGGCACGTCGAACCAGGTCCCGTGGTGGCCGATGTCACGCACCTTGGAGGGGTCGGCGAACACGCCGTGCTCGGCGTCCCTGACCACGGCGCCCTCGGCCCAGGAGCCCTCCCAGAGCTTGTAGCAGACCTCCAGGAACTCCTCGGCGAGCTCGTACCGCTCGTCGTGCGGGAGCTGCCCGGACCGGCCCAGGTTCCGCGCGGCGCTGTCCAGGTAGGACGTCACCACGTTCCAGGCCACCCGGCCCTTCGTCAGGTGGTCGAGCGTGGTGAGCCGGCGGGCCAGCGCGTACGGGTGCTCGTAGGCCACCGACACCGTGACCCCGAACCCGAGCCGCGACGTCGCCGCCGCCATCGCCGGCACCGCCATCAGCGGGTCGTTCACCGGGACCTGGGCGGCGGCCCGGACGGCGGCGTCGCGGGACCCGCCGTAGACGTCGTAGACGCCGAGCACGTCGGCCAGGAACAGGGCGTCGAACCCGCCGTCCTCGAGCATCCGCGCCAGCGACGTCCAGTGCTCCAGGTCGGTGTAGCGGTACCCCTCGTCGTCGGGGTGCCGCCACAGGCCCGCGGACTGGTGACCGACGCAGGCCATGTCGAAGGCGTTGAGCAGGATCCGTCTCATGTGCGTGCCTCCACCGGCTGGTCGCTGTGGCGCCGCAGGCCCGTCCGGAGCGTCTCCGGGGTGAGCACCGTGGCGGTGATCGTGATCGCCGAGAGGACGGCGAAGTAGGCCCAGATCAGCCAGGGACCGTTCCCGGCGATGAGCAGGGCGGTGGCCACCAGCGGCGTCGTCCCGGCGATCACCGAGCCGATCTGGTAGCCGAGCGAGGCGCCGCTGTAGCGCACCCGGGTGGAGAACAGCTCGCTGTACCAGGCGGCCTGCGGCCCGTACATCGAGTCGTGGAAGACGTTCACCAGCACCACCATGGCCAGCACGACCAGCGCCGTCGACCCGGTGTCGAGCAGCAGGAAGAAGACCGCGAGGAACAGCGGTGCGCCCACCGCCCCGATCAGGTACACCGGACGGCGACCGACCCGGTCGGAGAGCACCGCCCACAGCGGCGTCGACAGCAGGCCGATCGCGGACGCCACCATCACCGCGGTCAGCCCGGGGCCGGAGCCGACATCGGTGGTCTGCGCGAGGTAGGTCAGGCCGAACGTGGTGGCCAGGATGTAGAGCGCGTTCTGGGCGATCCGGCTGCCGATCGTCAGCAGAACGGTGCGCGGCTCGGTGCGCAGCACCTCGACCACCGGGCGGCGGGCCAGCCGGCCGGCGGCCCGGTCGTCGGTGAACACCGCCGGATCGGCCAGGCTCAGCCGGATGACCAGGCCGACGACGACCAGGACCAGGCTGAGCAGGAACGGGATCCGCCAGGCGCCGGCCAGGAACGCCTCCTGCCCGGCGACCGCGAGCGTCCCGGCGTACACACCGGAGGCGAGCAGCATCCCGGCCGACGACCCGATCTGCGGGAAGCTGCCGTAGAGCCCGCGGCGCTTCTCCCCCGACGCGTGCTCGACGGCCATCAGGACCGCGCCACCCCACTCGGCGCCGACGGCGAGCCCCTGCAGCAGCCGCATCACCACCAGCAGCGCCGGAGCGAACAGGCCGACTCTCGAGTAGGTCGGCAGCAGGCCGATCGCCGCGGTCGCCAGGCCCATCAGCAGCAGCGACCCGACGAGCACGCTGCGCCGCCCCACCCGGTCGCCGAGGTGCCCGGCGACGATCGCGCCGATCGGCCGGGCGCCGAACCCGGCGGCGTAAGTGGCGAACGAGGCCAGCACCCCGGTCGAGGGGTCGGCGTCGCTGAAGAACAGCGGGCCGAACACCAGCGCGGCGGCGGTCGCGTAGAGGTAGAAGTCGTACCACTCGATGGTGGTGCCGACGAGGCCCGCGATCGCGGCCCGGCGCGGAGTCGCACCGGGGCCGGGCGGCACGGCGGGGCTGGACGAGGTCGTGCTGGTCACGGTGAACCTGCCTGGGGGTGTGGGAGGCGCCGACGGGCGCCGCGGACGGAGGGGTGGGCAGCCGTCAGCGACAGGCGTCCGACGACAGCCGGCCGTGGTCCACGTGCCGGCGCCGCGTCAGTTCCGTGCGCTCCACATCGACAGCCGATCAGAGAGACCGGGCGCGGCGCAACGAACAGTGACGGGAACCGCCCTGGTGATCATCGGCAGGCCCGGGTCACCCGGGCGGCCAGGTCGGCCCACTGCGCCGGCCCGAGATCCCGGGGCAGCGCCCGACGACCGATCCCGGACGACGCCGCCCAGCGCGCCGCGGTCACCCGTCCGTACCGGCGGCCGACGACGTCGACCACTCCGCGCCCGCGGCCGGTGAACACCGTGTCCACCAGCCGCTGGTACGGCGTCGGCGCCCCGGTGACCAGCGGCGTGTCCCGGCGGACGATCTCCAGCACGCCCGCGTCCACCGACGGGACCGGGCGGAACGCCCGGGCCGGAACCCGGTCGAGGAGCCGGAACTCGTACCAGGGCCACCAGCGGGCGGTGAGCGCGGTCGTGCCGCCGACGGCGGCCCGCTTGCGGGCGACCTCCCACTGCAGGAGCAGCAGCGCGTGCGCCCAGTGGGACGCGCCCAGCAGCCGGCGCAGCAGTGGCGTCGTGAGGCCGAACGGCACGTTCGAGACGACGTCGACCGGCCGGTCCAGCGGCTCCCACACCAGGTCGCCGCGCCGGATCCGGACGGTGTCACCGAACCGCTCCCGTAGCCGGGCCACCCGGTACGGATCCAGTTCGACGGCGGTCAGCGGGCGGGGCCGATCCGCGGGCAGCCGGGACAGCGCCGCGGTGAGGGCACCGTCGCCGGCGCCGAGCTCGAGCAGCGGGCGCGGCTCCCAGCCCGCGACGACGGCGGCCAGCGCGGCCGGGACGGTCGGGTCGGTGAGGAAGTTCTGGCCGTGCTCGTGCCGGCCGAGGGGTCGGGGGTGTTGCAAGGTGGGCTCCCGGGTCGGGAGCCGGACGCGCGCAGATGGAGGCGCCGCCCGGCAGTCGAGTGGACCGGCTGCGGGACGGCGGTGCCGCGGGGAGTGGCGCCGCCGTCAGGCGACGCGCAGGCGTATGAAGGCTGCCACGGCGGGGACGCTACGAGGCGGCGTCCGGTGGCGCATCCGGTTTCGCGGCGCCGTCGCGACGTACGGAGCCGTACTCGGTGACGACTCATCCCGAGCGGTTCCGGCCGTTGCACGAGGTGGGGGACGCGCTCAACGCCCACCTGGTGGCCTCCTACGACGTCGAGGTGGCCCAGTGGAGCCGCCGCGCCCGACGACGATCTGCGGCAGGGGCCGGAGGTCGTCCGGACCACCGAGCTCCGGCCACGCGACCCCCGGGCGGCCCCGCTGACCATCGCGCACACGACGTTTCCCGGCGTCGTCGTGCACGCCGGGGTCCTGCTCGACGTGACCTACCCGGTCTGCGGGTGCGACGCCTGTGACGACACCTGGCAGGCACAGGCGTCCGACCTCGAGTGGCTGGTCGGGGCCGTCACCGCGGGACGGTTCCGGGAGTGGGTGGCGCGCCGCGACGGGCAGGCATGGGTGGGGCACTCTCTCGGGGATGATGCGGGTCCCCCACGACTCAGCGCCGCAGCTCCCGCTCCAGCAGCGCGACGGCTGCCACCTCCCGGGTGTCGGCCCGGTCGTCGAGCCGCTCGGCCAGCTCGACGGGCAGTTCCAGGACCAGCCGGACCGTCGCCGGGCGGTGGGCATCCTCCGAGTCGGAGTCGGAGTCGGAGTCGGAGTCGGAGCCGGAGCCGGAGCCGGAGCCGGGGCCGGGGCCGGGGCCGGGGCCGCGGCGCAGCACCAGGCCCAGCACCGGCAGCGCGATCGTGCCGAGCGCGTCGAGGATGCCCAGCACGCCGAGCCAGCGCCAGTAGGCGGAACCGTCAGGGCCGGGGACCTCGCCCTCGGTCAGGATCGGCAGCGCGATCAGCACCGCGACGCCGGTGATCGCCAGCAGGGTGCCCGCCAGGCTCGCCCGCACCGCCGGACTGGTGCGCCCCGCGAGGAGCAGCAGCAGGTTGGCCTGGGCCAGGCTGACCGCGGCCAGCGTCAGCACGCCGAGCGCCTTCCACCACACCTCGTCGGGGGCACCGTCACCGGACCAGTCCCGCCAGGTCAGTACCAGTGCGCACACCGCGGCACCGAGGCTCGCGGCGATGCCGGCGAACCCGACCGCACGGACCGACCGGGTCACCACCGCCAGGTGGCACAGCGACGTCGTGCCGAACGCGGCCACCGTCGTCGTGGTGAGCACGATCCGGGCCTGCAGCTCGCCGAACTCACCGCTGACCAGGGCGAGGATGCCGAGGACGGCGGCGACCACGAGCGAGCCGACGACGGTGACGATCATCGCGCGGCGCACGCCGCGCACGCTGCGGACGGAGGTCTGGCCGGGTGCGGACATGGCGGCACGCTAACGATCGCGCCCCGGGCGCGCCCCCGTAGCGCTACGGAGAGCTCAGGTCCTCCGGGGGCTGCGGCCAGTGCGGCAGCACCTGCTCCGGGTAGTCGCCGGTGACGGTGTCCGGGAACGCCGGGGACCGCTTCTCCAGGAACGCCGTGACGCCCTCGGCGACGTCGTCGCTCTGGCCCAGGTGGTGGATCGCGGCCGAGTCGGCGCGGTGCGCGTCCCAGGGACTCGGCGAGCCGAGCATCCCCCACAGCAGCTGCCGGGTCAGCGCCACCGACACCGCCGAGGTGTTCTCGGCGATCTCCCGGGCGATCGCCTGCGCGGTGCCGAGCAGGTCGCCGTCCGGCAGCACGCGCGAGACCAGCTTGCCGCTCAGGGCCTCGGCGGCGTCGAACACCCGCCCGGTGGCCGCCCACTCCATGGCCTGCGAGATCCCGACGATCCGGGGCAGGAACCAGCTCGACGCGGCCTCGGGCACCAGCCCGCGGCGGGCGAACACGAACCCGAACCGGGCCGACTCGCCGGCGAGCCGGATGTCGGCGGGAAGCGTCATCGTCGCGCCGATCCCGACCGCGGGCCCGTTCACCGCGGCGATCACCGGCGTGCGCAGCGACGCCATCCGCATGGTGACCGTGCCACCGCCGTCCCGCAGGACGCCGCCGATGGTGCCGGTCTCGGCGCGGTCGGCGGCCCGCTGCGGGTCGTTCGGGTCGAACGACGACCCGCCCCGGCCCAGGTCGGCGCCGGCGCAGAACCCGCGCCCGCGCCCGGTCAGCACGATCGCGCGGACGTCCTCGTCGGCGTCGGCCAGGTCGTAGGCGGCGATCAGCTCACGGGCCATCGTCGGGGTGAAGGCGTTGAGCCGGTCCGGTCGGTCGAGGGTGATCGTGGCGATCCGGTCGTCGACGTCGTAGGCGATCTCGGTGAAGTCGGGAGCGGCGGTGCTCATGATCGACGAGTCTGCCCTGCGCGCCGCCCGGAGTCGACACCGGCCGAGGCCTGCCGCATCACGTGGCCGGAGCGCGGTGGGGATCCTAGACTGGTGGTCTGATGACTCGTCCCGATCCGTTCCGCTGGCTGGCCTACGCCTACGGTGCCGGGCTCTCCGCGCGGTACCGGGAGTGGGTGCTGCACGATGTCACCTGCCGCACCTGGTGGTTGCGGCACCTGGTCCGGACCGTGGTGCAGCTGGTGCCGTTGCTGGTGCTGCTCTACCTGGTCGTCCCGGGCCCGCCGTGGGTGCGGGCGGGCGCGATCGTCTCCGGCGCGTTCATCGGGCTGTTCTACGGCAACGTCTACATGGTGGAGGCCTGCGAGACGCGGGTGATGAAGGCCGGCTACCCGGCCGGCGCCGCCGCCGCGACCCGCGAGGCCCGCCGCGCCGAGCAGCACGTCGACGCCCGGCTGCGGTCCGACGCCGAGCACGCCGACGAGCGGCGCCGCGAGGACCGCACGGGCTGAACCCCGTCACGGCCGGGGCAGGCCGAGCCGGTCACGCAACGTCGTGCCCTCGTAGGACGTCCGGTACAGCCCGCGACGCTGCAGCTCCGGGACGACCATCGCGACGAACTCCTCGAAGGCCCCGGGCAGGTGCGTCGCGGCCAGCACGAAGCCGTCGCACGCACCGGAGCGGAACCACTCCTCCATCCCGTCGGCCACCTGCGACGGGGTTCCGACGAACCGCGGCCCCTGCAGCAGGGTGGCCCGGTGGGCGGCGAGGTCGCGCACGGTGACGGGGCGGTCGAGGTGGCGCGCGACGCCCTCGGCGAGCCCGCGGATCCCGCGCCCGGCGGCCATCATCTCCTCGGTGACCGGGTCGTCGAGGTCGTGCACGGAGAAGTCGTAGTTGTTGACCTCGGACAGCAGCGCCAGCGACGCCAGCGGATGCACGTACTCGTCGAGGAACAGCCGCTCCTTCTCGCGGGCGATCGCCTCGGTCTCGCCGACGACGGTGTAGGCCATCGGGAGCAGCCGGACCTGGTCCGGGTCCCGGCCGGCGTCCGCGACGGCGTCGCGCTGCTCCGCGTACTGGCGCTGGGCGACCGCCAGCCCGGGGGCCGCGGTGAACACCAGATCCGCCCACCGGCCGGCGAAGCTGCGGCCGCGCCCGGACGACCCGGCCTGCAGGATCGTCGGGCGGCCCTGCGGGGTCCGCGGGACGGTCAGCGGGCCGCGCACCGAGAAGTACTCGCCGCGGTGGCCGACCTCGTGCACCTTGTCCGGGTCGGCGAACTCACCGGAGGGGCGGTCCATGACCAGCGCCCCGTCCTCCCAGGAGTCCCACAGCGCGGTGACCGCTTCCAGGAACTCGTCGGCCCGGTCGTAGCGCTCGTCGTGCCCGAGGTGGGTGTCCCGGCCGAAGTTCTGCGCCTCCGAGTCGTTGACCGAGGTCACGACGTTCCACGCGGCGCGGCCGCCGGACAGGTGGTCCAGGGTCGCGAACGTGCGGGCCACGTGGAACGGGTCGTAGTAGGTGGTGGAGTAGGTGGCTCCGACCCCGATCCGCTCGGTGGCCGCGACGATGCCGCCGAGCACCGCGGTCAGGTCCAGCTTCACCGGGCGGGCCCCGTAGCGCACGGCGTCGGCGACCGAGTTCCCGTAGACGCCCGGCATCGCCAGCCGGTCGTCGAAGAACACCAGGTCGAACAGGCCACGTTCGAGGGTGCGGGCGATGCGGGTGTAGTAGTCCATGGACAGGAACGACAGATCCGCCGACGGGTACCGCCAGGAACCCGAGTACACGGTCACGTTGCCCGCCTGCATGAACCCGACCAGGGTCATCTGCCGGCTCATCGGTCCTCCCCGCCGTCGAGGCCCAGCAGGGCCGCCTTCGTCCGGACGGTCTCGGCGTGCCGCAGGTGGGCCGCGTCGACCAGCATCCCGTCGAGACCGGTGGCACCGCGGCCCGCAGCCTCGGCGTCGCGATGGGCGGCGACGGTGCGCCGCGCGTGCGCGATCTCCTCCGGCGTGGGGGCGAACACGTCGTTCGCCGGCTCCACCTGGGACGGGTGGATCGCCCACTTGCCGGCGAAGCCCATGGCGGCGGCCCGCTCGCACGCGGTCCGGTAGCCGTCGGGGTCGCGGTAGTTCGGGTACGGCGCGTCGACCGCCTCGATCCCTGCCGCCCTGGCCGCCACCACGATCCGCGAGCGGGCGTAGTGCCAGAGGTCGCCCGGGTAGTGGGCGCGCGGGTCGAAGTTCGTGTCCACCCGGGCCCCCTGGGACGCCGAGAAGTCACCCGCGCCGAAGATCAGCGCCTCCAGCCGGTCCGACGAGCGGGCGATCGCGTCGACCTCCTGCAGCCCCTCGACCTCCTCGATCAGTACCTCCAGCCCGATCCGGTGCCCCAGCCCCAGCGTCTCCTCGAGCTGGGTGAGCAGCACGTCCACCCACCAGACGTCCCGGGCGGCGCGCACCTTCGGCACGATGATCACGTCCAGGGCCTCGCGGGCGGCGGTGACCACCTCGATCACGTCGCCGTGCGCCCACCGGGTGTCGACGCCGTTCATCCGGATCGCCCGCGTCGCGGGGCCCCAGTCCAGCTCGCGCAACGCTCGCGCCGCCTTGCCCCGGGCGGCCTCGCGCTCCGCCGGGGCGCAGGCGTCCTCCAGGTCGAGGAACACCAGGTCCGCACCGGCTGCCGCGGCCTTCGCGAACATGTGCTCGTTGCTCGCCGGGGTGGCGAGCTCGCTGCGGCGGGCACGGACCGGCCGGGGCATCACAGCACCTCGCTCGCGCGGAGCTCGGCGAGCCGGTCGTCGTCCAGGCCGAGCAGCTCGCGGTAGACCTCCTCGGTGTGCGCGCCGAGCGCCGGACCGAGGTGGGTGATCCGCCCCGGCGTGGCCGAGAACCGTGGCACCGGGCCCTGCACCCGCATCTCGCCGAGTTCGGTGTCCGGCACCCGGGGGTAGGTACCGCGCGCGGTGAGCTGCGGATCGGCCAGCAGCTGCGGGGCGTCGTAGACGGGCGCGGCGGCGACCTCGGCCTCCTCGAAGACGGCCATCGCCTCGTCGAGGGTGCGGCCTGCGACCCAGTCCGCCATCACCGCGTCGATCTCGCCGGCGTGCTTCAGCCGTTGCTGTGCCTCGGCGAACCGCGGGTCCGCGGTCAGGTCCGGGCGCCCGACGGCGCGCAGCGCCCGCATGGCGATCGTCGGTGCGGACCCGGACATGGCAAGCCAGTGCCCGTCGGCGCTGCGGTAGGTGTTGCGCGGCGCCGAGATGTCCCAGCGGTTGCCGGTGCGGTTCGGCACGGTCCCGAGCTGGTCGTGGGTCAGCACCGGCTGCTCGATCAGCCGCGCGAGGGGCTCGATCAGATTGAGATCGATCAGTTGCCCGCCGCCGCCGTGCACGTCGCGGTGGTAGAGCGCCATCATCACCGCCCAGGTCGCGGTGAGCGCCGCGACACCGTCGGCGAGCATGAACGACGGCAGCGTCGGCGGCCCGTCCGGATGCCCGGTGAGGTGCGCGAACCCGCTCATCGCCTCGCCCAGGGTGCCGAATCCGGGCCGGTCGGACTTGGGCCCGCCCGCCCCGTAGCCGGTGACGTGCACCGTCACCAGGCCGGGGTTGCGCACCGACAGCGACGCGTGGTCCAGCCCCCACCGCTGCAGCGTGGACGGCCGGAGGTTGAGCACCACGACGTCGGCGGTGTCCACCAGCCCGCGCAGCAGGTCCCGGCCGGCCTCGGCCCGCAGGTTCGCGGTCACCGAGCGCTTGTTGCGCGACACCGACTTCCACATCAGACCGACGCCGTC
This sequence comes from Pseudonocardia nantongensis, assembly GCF_046546495.1. Taxonomy (NCBI): domain Bacteria; kingdom Bacillati; phylum Actinomycetota; class Actinomycetes; order Pseudonocardiales; family Pseudonocardiaceae; genus Pseudonocardia; species Pseudonocardia nantongensis. Next base: position 179,732 of record NZ_JBKGXT010000009.1, read on the forward strand.
GCGCTGGGCACCCCACTGGCGCAGCGGGTCCCCGCCGTCCGGCTGCTCGATCTTGATCACGTCGGCGCCGTGCTCGCCCAGCCAGGTCGCGATCAGTGGCCCCGCGGCGAGGGTCGCGGCGTCGACCACCCGCAGACCCCGCAACGGTTCCGTGCCCACCGCACCGGTCACCGGCCGTCCTCCTCCGCGTCGTCGCGTGGTTGCACCGCAATGTAAAGCTTTACCATCTCGGCGAATCCTGAGTAGAGCACGTGACCCGCGACACGGTCAACGCCGCGGCGGCAGGGCGCCCCACCCGGGGTTGACGGGACCGGCACCGGCGTGTCTGCTGGTGCGCTCCGGCACCGTTCCGGGCGCCGGTTCCGTCCACTGTCGATGTAAAGGCTTGCTCCATGCCGGCTCGCACCCGTCGAGGCGAGGTCGGCGTCGTGGACCTCGCGCGCGAGCTGGAGGTGTCCACCGCGACCGTGTCGCGGGCCCTGAACGGCAGCGAGCGGGTGCGGCCGGAGCTGGCCCGCCGGATCCGCGACCACGCCCGGGACCGGGGGTACGTGGCGAACCGGCACGCCCGCGCGCTGTCGTCGAACTCCAGTCACGCCTTCGTCGGGTTCGTGATCCCCTACGTGGACACCCCGGCGTACTCGGCGGTGGCCGCCGAGTGCGCGCGGCTGCTGTCCGCCGACGGCACCCAGATGATCCTGACGATCACCGAGAACGACCCGCGCCGCGAGCTGGACCAGGTCCGGGACCTGCTGGCGACCCGGGTCGCCGGCGTGGTCGTCTCGCCCAGTACGGGCATCCTCGCCGCTACCCGCGAGCTGCTGCGGGCCCTGCCGGTGGTGCAGTTCCACCGCGGCGCCGGGATCGGCGCGCCCGGCGTGTTCAGCGACGACGCCGCGCTGGGCGAGGCGGTGTCCCGGCTGGTCGACCTGGGCCACCGGCGGATCGGCTACATCGGACCCAGCCGGGCGATCTCCAACGGTGCCGCCCGGCTGACCGCGGTCCGGGACGGTGCCGCGGCAGCCGGCCTCGACCCGGACTCGCTCGCCGTGCGGTTGCTCGAACCGGCGACCGATCAGGGCGCGGGAGCGGTGCGCGAGCTGCTGCACCGGGCGGACCGTCCGACCGCGCTGGTCGTCGGCGGCGGCACGCTCTCGCTCGCCGTGGCCCGCGAGGTCCGCGCGTCCGGACTGGCGCTGCCCGGTGACCTGTCGCTGGTCGTCTACGGCGACCCGGCCTGGTTCGCGCTGCACGACCCGCCGCTGACCGTGGTGTCGGTCGACTACCCGGAGCTGGCCCGGCGGGCGGCCCGGCTGCTGCTCGGCGGCATCGGCGGGGACCCGCCCGGCGGCGACGTACTGCTGCCCTCCGAGCTGCGCACCGGCGGTTCGACCGGCCCCCCGCCGCCGGGGACCTGAGCCCGAGTACCGACCGAGGAGGACAGCGTTGTCCACACCCACCGGGACGCCCCGGCACCGCCCACCCGCGCGTCGGCTGCGCGCGGCGGCCGCGCTGCTGGCGATCGTGCTGACCGTGACCGCCTGCGGGGCGGAGCCACCGGACGCCGGCTCCCCACCGGGGGTCGTCACGCTGCGGATCGGCGACTCCTACCCGCCGAGCCACCCGGCGTCGCGGGACGGGGTGGACTTCTTCGTCAAGCGGGCGGTCGCGCTGTCCGGGGGCCGGCTGGACTTCGACTACTTCCCGTCCGCGCAGCTGGGCGAGGCCGAGGACCACGTGGCGCTGACCCGGTCGGGAGCCATCGACATCGGCGTCGTGTCCCCGCCCTACCTGGCCGACCGGCTGCCGCTGTCGAACGTGGCCGACCTGCCCGGGATGAGCACCGACGCCTGCCGCTCGGCCACGGCGCTGACCTCGCTGATGTCTCCCGGCGGGCCGGATGGTTCCGGCGCCGGGATCCTGCACACCGCCGAGTACGGCCCGCAGGGGCTGCGCATGCTGTTCGTCGGCGTCCAGCCCGGCTACGAGGTGATGACCGTGGGAACCCCGGTCACCGCGCCGTCGGACGTGGCCGGGTTGCAGCTGCGCTCCTCGGGCGGGGTGCTCGACATGGCGGCACAAGCCCTTGGTGCGGCGCCGGTCTCGATCTCCGGACCGGAGATGTACGAGGCGCTGTCCCGCGGCACGGTGGACGGGACGATGCTGCCGCCGATGAGCGCGACCCCGTACCGGCTCGACGAAGTCACCACCGACGCGACCCTCGGTGCCCCGCTGGGCAGCTTCACGCTGAGCTATGCGGTCGGCGAGGGCACCTGGGAGCGGCTGCCCGAGGACCTGCGTGCGGCGCTGACCCGAGCCGGCGCCGAGACCACCGCGCACCTGTGCGCCGCGATCGAGCAGGAGAACGAGCGGTCCCGCACCTCACTGGCCGAGGGCGGCCTGCACTTCACGCAGCTGTCCGGTGAGCAGATCGCGCAGTGGCGCGCCGCGCTGGACCCGGTGCGCGGGCAGTGGGTCGCGGACATGGAGGAGCGCGGGCTCCCGGGGGCCGCGACGCTGACCGCGATGGAGCAGGCACTCGCCACCGGGCGGGGTGGTTCGGATGGCTGAGCGGTTCCTGCGGCGTGTCGAGGACACGCTGGGCACCCTCGCCGGCCTCGCGCTCGCGGCGATGGTGCTGCTGATGGGCGCCGAGGTGGTGGCCCGCTACCTGCTGGGTTCCCCACTGTCCTGGGCGGTCGGGCTGATCAGCAACTACCTGATGGTCGGGTTCTTCTTCCTCGGCCTGCCGGTGACCGTGCGGGAGGGCGCGCACGTCGCGATCGACGTCCTCTACGACCGGTTGCCCGGCTCGCTGCGGCCGTGGTGTGACCGGCTGGCCGCGGCCGCCGGTCTGGTGTTCGTCCTGGCCGTCGCGGTCGGCGGGGTCCTGCTGACCGCCGACGTCGCGGGTGGCGGGTACGCCCCGCCGGCCGGGTCCGCTGAGCTGTCCTGGCCGGTCTGGACCTCGACGGTGCTGGTCCCGATCGGGGCGCTGGTCACCGCGGCCCGGCTGGTCCTGCAGCTCGTCGGGGCGGCGCGCGCCGGGGCCCCCGCGGCCGATCCGACCGGCAACGAGGTGCGCTGATGCTCGTCACCGGAGTACTGCTCCTGCTGCTGGTCCTGCTGCTGCTCCGGGTCCCGGTCGGGTTCGCGGTCGGCGTGAGCGGCCTGCTCGGCCTGCTGACCTACGGCGGCCTGCCGGTCCTGGCCGGGTTCCTGGAGACCGTCCCGCACTCCTCGATCGCTTCGCACTCGCTGGCGCCGATCCCGCTGTTCATCCTGATGGCGCAGCTCGTGCTGCTCAGCGGGGTCGCGTCGGAGCTGTTCGACGCGGCCCGGGTCTGGGTCGGACGGCTGCCGGCCGGCCTCGGCGTCGGCACTACGGTGTCCGGGGCCACGTTCGCGGCGGTGTCCGGCTCGTCCACCGCAGCCGCGGCGACGCTGGCCGCCACCTCCATCCCGGAGATGGAGCAGCGCGGCTACGACGGTCGACTGGCGAACGGCCTGGTCGCCGTGGTGGGAACCCTCGCGGCGATGGTTCCGCCGAGCATCATCCTGGTGTTCTACGCGGTCCTGGCCGAGGCCAGCGTGGGCAAGGTGCTCCTCGCGGGGCTGCTGCCCGGTCTGCTCGTCACGCTCGCGATCATCGTGACGACGCTGTTGCTGGTCCGCCGCAACCCCGACCTCGCACCGCGGGGCGAGGCCCACCCGGTCGCGGTCAAGATCCGCACGCTGACCTCGGTGGGCCCGGTCCTGCTGCTGTTCGTGCTGGTCGTGGGCGGCATCTACATCGGGCTCGCGACACCGACCGAGGCCGCCGCGCTCGGTGCGATCGGCGCGTTCGTGCTGTGTGCTCTGCGCCGCAGGCTCACCCTCACCGGCATCCGGCAGGCGTTGGCCTCCACGCTGGCCTCCAGCGCGATGATCCTGCTGATCATCATGGCGGCGTTCCTGCTGGGCTACTTCCTGACCCTGACCCGGGTCACCCAGGGCCTGGTGGACGGCATCGGGGCGCTCGCCGCACCGCCGATCGCGATCTTCCTGCTGATCGCCCTGGTCTACCTGGCGCTGGGTGCGTTCATGGACCAGATCGCGATCCTCGCGCTGACCGTGCCGATCGTGCTGCCGGTGGTCGAGGAGCTGGGTTACGACCCGATCTGGTTCGGCGTGATGGTGGTGTTGCTGGCCGAGATCGGGCTGGTCACGCCTCCGTTGGGGCTGAACGTGTTCGTCGTCGCCCGGGCCACCGGGCGACCGCCGGAGCAGATCTTCCGGGCGGTCCTGCCCTACATCGCGGCGATGCTGGTGCTGGTGCTGCTGTTCACGCTGTTCCCGCAGATCGTGCTGTGGATCCCGGAGACGATGGGCGGCTCGTAGCAACCGGTCCGACGCGCCCCTGCACCGCGGCCCGGTCCGACCATCGGCGTGATGGTCCGCGCCCGGACGACTACGCCGAACCCGAGAGCCGAGACTGCCGGTGACGGCTGAACCGTGCGGCGCCGTGCCACGATGGCCGCATGGAGCCAGCCTCGACGATCTCGGGGTCTTCGCCGCCCGGATCGCGGCCCTCGCGGTCTGACCCGGGGCGGGCCCGGCACCGGTGGTGCCGGGCCCGTCGTGGCGATCAGGGGATGACGACCGGGGCGACGGTCGGCGCCGGGTCGTCGGCCCAGCGGTTCCCGGTCTCGCGCGGGGTGGCGCCGTACTCGGTCCATGCGGCCATCAGCTGCGCGACCTTGGCGTGCATCACGGTGCGGAGCCGGTCGAACGAGGTCTCCGGGACGTCGTCGACCTGCCCGAGCAGCAGCCACCAGGCCCAGGCGACGGCGCCGGCGTTGGCCACGAAGTCCGGCAGCACCGGCACGCCGCGGGCGGCCAGCATCGCCTCCGCCTCCGGGGTGGTGGCGGCGTTCGCGGCCTCCACCACGACCCGGGCCCGGACGTCGTAGGAGTTGTCCGGGGTGATCGCGTAGGAGATCGCGGCCGGGACCAGGATGTCGACGTCGGCGGAGAGGATCGCGTTGCGCGGCAGCTGCTGCACGCTCGCGGGCAGCCGGCTGCGGTCGATCTCGCCGTAACCGTCGCGCAGGTCCAGCAGCGCCGGGACGTCCAGCCCGTCCGCGCAGTGCAGGGTGCCGGCCGCGTCGGCCACCGTGGTGACCTTCATCCCCGCCTCGTGCAGGTAGTACGCGGCGGACCCGCCCATCGTGCCGACACCCTGGATCGCGACCGTGGTGTCGGCCGGGACCTGCCCCCAGGAGACGGCGGCGGCCAGGCAGGCGTGCGCGACGCCGTAGCCGCCGATCACGTCACCGAGCTCGAACCCGCCCTCGACCTCGGCGGTCAGACCGGCGCGGACCCGCGCGTACGTGGCGGCCGGGTCCGCGGCACGGCTGATCGCGGCGTGGTAGCTCTGCCCCAGACCGAGCCGGGCGAAGACCTCGTCGATCAGGTGTTGCGGGACGCCCAGGTCCTCCGCGGTCACCCAGTGCGCGTCCAGCCACGGGCGCATGGCCTCGCAGAAGCGCTCCAGCACCTCGATCGCGCGCGGGTCCTTGGGGTCGAAGTCGATGCCGCCCTTGGCCCCGCCGATCGGCAGGTCGAAGGTCGCGGTCTTGTTGGCCATGCCGCGGGCCAGGTCCTCGACCTCGCTCAGCGTGCAGCCGGCCCGCATCCGGGTCCCGCCGGTGGCGAGGCCTGCCCGCAGGGTGTGCACGACGAGGTAGCCGACGGCGCCGGTGGCCGAGTCGTTCCACTGCAGACGCATGTAGGGCTCGGGGCGGGTCGCCGGCACGACCTGGGGGGCCGCGGCTCCCGCAGGAGCCGGAACCGGCTGCGTCATCTGCGGGAGGCCCCCGGCGGGGTTCTGCATCGTCGTCATCGCGACCCACCTCTCTTCGTGCTCGTACCGGTTCCCTCGGCCACCTCGTCCGGACGGTGAGGGCACACCGGCCACCGGCCCGCGGGTGGCGGGCCGGTCGCGTCATTGCCTGTGATGGACCTCGTCGTCCCCGGTCGGTGGCCGTCCGATCCGGTACCCACAGCCTGCGTCCGGACGACCCTGGGCGTCCATTTACGGATCATTCACGGCCGTGTTCACGGTTCCTGCACAGCGGCCTAGGCTCGCTGTCATGGACCTGTCGCTGCCCCGGTTGCGGATGCTGCGCGAGCTGCACCGGCGCGGCACGATCACGGCTGCGGCGACGGCGTTGCACTACACCGCGTCGGCGGTGTCCCAGCAGCTCGCGCAGCTCGAACGCGACGTCGGGACCCGGCTGTTCGAACGGCGGGGCCGGCGGGTCCAGCTGACCGATCTGGGGGTGCTGCTCGCCGAGCACGCCGAGGAGATCCTGGCCTCGGTGGAGCGCGCGACGCTGGCCCTGGAGGAGGCCGGCGAGACGATGGCGGTGAAGCTCACAGCCGGCGTCTGGGCCTCGGTGGCCTCGGGGCTGCTCCCGGACGCGCTGACCGCGCTGGCCCGCACCCACCCGGGCATCGAGGTCCGCACCCGGGAGCTGGCGCCGGAGGACACCGCGGGCGCGGTCCGGGACGGGGTGCTGGACCTCTCGTTCGTGATCGACTACTCGAACTACCCGATGACCTGGGCGCCCGGCCTGGAGCGGGCGGTGGTCGCGATCGAGCGACTCTACGCCGCCGTCCCGGCCGGTGCGGTGCCCTCGGCCAGCGTGACGCTCGCCGAGCTCGCCGAGCACCGCTGGATCCTGGCCCCGTCCCGCGCGCACTTCGGGCACGCGGCCCGGCTGGCGCTGCAGGCCGGCGGGGTCCAGGCCCAGATCGACCACGAGGTCGAGGAGCAGGCCACCGCGATGGCGATGGTCGCGGCCGGGCTCGGGGTCACGCTCGTCTCCGACCTGGGCCTGGCGCTGCGCCCGCCAGGTGTGGACGTCGTCGCGCTCGGGGACGCGCTCACCCGGACCGTGTCGGTGGCCTACCGCACCGGATCGGCCCGGCGCGCCGCGCTCAGCCTGGTGATCGACACGGTGCGCACCGCGGCCGCCGAGAAGGGGATCGGTGCGGGCACGCCGGTTCCCACACCGGATCCGGCCGCGGCCGGCCGGCCGGAGGATCTCGGGGTCCCGGCCGACCGGCTCGAACTGTCCTGACCGATCGGAGTGGTCGCTACGGGGGACGGGTGAACCCCGAAGCGGTCGCGGCACGAACACCTGACGTGACCGCGACCCTGGATCCCACCCCGCCCGCCCCGTTGTCGGTCCTGCCCCGCGGCCGAGCCGTGCTCACCGGCGTCCTCGGCGTCGGGTCCGCGCTGGCCGCGGGCGACCTCGTCGCAGGTCTGGTGGCACCGCCGTCGTCACCGTTCCTGGCCGTCGGCGACCAGTTCATCCGGATCACCCCGGAGTGGCTCAAGCAGCTGGCGATCGGGCTGTTCGGTGTCTACGACAAGGTCGCGCTGCTGGCCGGGATGGCGGTGGTGATCGCGGTGCTCGCCGTCGTCGCGGGCCTGGTCGCGCGACGACGGCCCGGGCCGGGACTCGCCGTCGTCACGGTGCTGGGCCTGCTCGCGCTGGTCTGCACGGTGATCGCGCCGGCCTTCGGTGCCCCCGACCTGATCGCCCCGCTGGTGGCACTGGTCGTCGGGACGGCGGTGTTCGGGGCGCTGCATCGGGCCTTCGCCCGGGCCACCACCACCGGGGAAGCCACCGGACCGGGTGCCGGTCTCGCCCGGCGCCGGGCACTGAGCCTGGCCGGCGGCGTCGCGCTCGGCTCGGTCGCCGCGGCGGCCGGCGGGCGGCTGCTCGGCGGGAGCTCCGCCGGCGCCTCCCCCAGCGCGGTCGGGCCGCTGCCGCCGGCGCCGCAGCCGCGGGCCAGCGCGCTGCCGCCGGACGTCGACTTCCCCGGCACCCCGGCCTGGCTCACCCCGACCCGCGACTTCTACCGGATCGACACCGCGCTGCAGGTGCCCCGGGTGCCGGTCGCGAGCTGGACCCTGCGGGTGCACGGGATGGTCGAGCGCGAGCTGAACCTGACCTTCGACGCGCTGCGCGCCCGCCGGCTGATCGAGGTCCCGATCACGATGACCTGCGTGTCCAACCCGGTCGGCGGGAACCTCATGTCCAACGCCCGGTTCCTCGGCGTCCCGCTGGCCGAGCTGCTGGCCGAGGCCGGGGTCCGGCCGGGTGCCGAGCAGCTGCTCTCCACCAGCGTGGACGGGTTCACCACCGGCACCGCGATCGGCCCGGTGACCGACGGCCGGGACGCGATGCTGGCCATCGGCATGAACGGTGAGGCGCTGCCGGTCGAGCACGGCTTCCCGGTCCGGATGGTCGTCCCCGGCCTCTACGGCTACGTCTCCGGCTGCAAGTGGATCACCGACATCGAGGTGACCACCTGGGCGGCGAGGCAGTCGTACTGGCTGGAACGCGGCTGGGGGCGGGAGGGGCCGATCAAGACCCAGTCCCGGATCGACACCCCGGCCGCCGACGCCACCGTGCCCGCCGGGCCGGTGACGGTGGCCGGCACCTCCTGGGCGCAGCGGGTGGGGATCAACCGGGTCGAGGTCAGTGTCGACGGCGGGGGGTGGCGCCCGGCGGAGCTGGGTGCCGAGGTCGGCGTCGACACCTGGAGGATGTGGCGCACCACCGTGGACCTGGCCCCCGGCTCGCACACCCTGCGGGTGCGCGCGACGGACCGGACAGGCACCGTGCAGACGGGACGGGAGCAGGTGTCCATCCCGGACGGGGCGACCGGCTGGCACACGGTGCCGGTCACGGCGGCCTGACCGGCGGGCCGGCCCCCGGTCCACCACCCGCCGACCCGGAAGCCCATGAGCACCCAGACCCCCGACGCCGATCCCCCTGACACCGAGCCCCCTGACACCGAGCCCCCTGACGCCGGGCCCCCCGACACCGGGCCCCCTGACACCGAGCCGTACCCGCGCCCCGGCGACGACGCCCCCGCCGACGCGCCCGGACCGGACACGTCCGCCCGGCCCGCGTCGCCGTCCCGGCTGCTGGTCGTCGCGACCCTGCTCGTCGGCCTGCTGGCCGCGGTACTGGCCGCGCTGGTGCCGTTCGCCCCGGTTCTCGACCGGGACACCACGGTCACCTGGCCGCGCGAGGGCGAGCAGCCGGCGTCGACGATCGCGGGGTTCGTCCCGTACGCCCCGGAGTCGGTGCGGGTCACCGTGCCGTGCCCGGTGCTGCAGGTCGCGCAGGGCCGGGAGGGCACGACCACGGTCGTCTCCTCGGAGCAGCCGGGCCGGGCGAACATCGGGTTCACCGTGCTGACCGAGGGCGGCGACGTCCGGGTGCTGGTCGGCGGCCGGGAGCTGGTCCGCGAACCGGTCGGCGGCGGCGACTGCGCCCGGGTACTGACCGCGGACGGCTCCGGCTCCACGGTCAGCACCGGCGACGAGCCGCCCCGGACCTTCCCCGGCGACCTCGTGCGTTCGGTCGGCGCCTTCAGCACCCAGCTCTCCCCCGGCGACGCCGCCGGCCTGCAGGTCAGCGCCCGCACCGCGGACTGGTTCGTCGCCGACGCCACCACCGCCAAGCAGGTGCTGCTGGCCGCGCAGTGGATCGCGGCCGCGGCGGCGCTGGTGCTGCTCACGCTGCTCGCCGGCGACCGGCTGCGATCCCGCCGCGGGGCGCTGCGGCTGCTGCGGGCCCGGCTCGCGGGGGCCGGGCGGCCGCACGGGATTGCCCGGCTCGCCGCCGACGTCGTCGTGCTCGCCACGCTGGCGGTCTGGACCGTGATCGGCCCGCTGAGCACCGACGACGGGTTCACCGAGGCCATCGCCCGCAACACGGCGGGCGACGACCTCGGCAACGTCTACCGCTGGGGCAACGCCTCCGAGGCGCCGTACACGCTGGTCATCCGGATGGTGCAGGCACTGGCCGACACCGGCGCCGGCCCACTGGTCCTGCGCCTGCCCTCGGTACTGGCCGGTGCCGCGGTGTGGCTGCTGCTGTCCCGGGTGGCGCTGCCCGCGCTGCTCCCCCGGCATCACCGCCTGGCCTGGGTCCGCTGGACGCTCGCGGCCGGGCTGCTGGCCTGGTGGCTGCCGCTGAACCTGGGCGTGCGGCCGGAGCCGTTCGCCGCGCTGTTCGGCACGGCGGCGCTGGCCTGCGGGCTGCGCGCGGCCGCCCGGCCCGGTGGCCGGGCCGGGCTGTGGATCGGTGCCGCCGCGCTGGCGTCCGGCCTGGCGCTGGCGGTGACGCCGTCGGCGATCACCGCCGCCGGCCCGCTGCTGCTGCTGGTCGCCGCGCTGTGGCGCCGGCTGGCCCGGCGCGGCACGCCCGCCGAACCGGACTCCGACCCTCCCACGGCGGGTGTCGTCGGCTGGTCGGTCGCACTCGCCGGGGTCGCCGCCGCGACCGGGATCGCCGCGGCCGGGCTGACCGTCGTGTTCACCGGTCAGAGCCTCTACACGGTGCTGCGGGCCACCGCGATGCACAGCTTCTACGGCCCGGACGTGCCCTGGTACCAGGAGATCCGCCGCTGGCAGTACCTGCTGGGCTTCGACGGTGAGCAGGGCGGGCTGGGCCGGCGGCTGCCGGTGCTGCTGACGGTCGCGATGCTGGTCGCGGCGCTACCGCTGGTCGCCCGGGGCGCGCACCGCTGGACCGCCGGCCTGCGGTGGGTTCCGGTACCGGTGGCCGGTGTGGCGCTCGGGTTCGCCCTGCTGACCCCGGCGCCGTCCAAGTGGACGCACTACTTCGGTTCGCTCGCAGGCACCGGTGCGCTGGCGATCGCGGCCGGGGTGGTGCTCGTCACCGTCGCGGCCCGGCAGCGGCCCGCGGAGCGGACGGTGCGCGGGGCGGCGGTCGCCGGCACCGCCGCCGCGGTGACGCTGGCCGCGCTGGTCTTCGCCGGGAAGAACGCCTGGTTCCTGTGGTCGGAGTGGGGCGTCCCGCGCTACGACGGGCCCTTCACCCCGCTGAACTCCCCGGCCGTCTGGGGCGCGGCCGCGGCGGCGCTGTTCGTCGCCGGGACGGGCGCCGTCCTGGTCGTCCGGCACCGCGCGGGCGGCCCGGCGGACCGGCCCCGGCCCATCCGGGCGCTCACCGGGGCCGCGGCCCGGGCCGGGGCCGCGCTCCCGGCCGCGGTGGTGGTCACCGCGCTGGTCACCGGCGTCGCGGTCGTCGTCGGCTCGATGGCCGTCGCCCCTGGGCGGCAGGGCAGCGGCTACTCGGTCGGCGGGCAGCTGTGGGACGAGCTGACCGGCACCCCGACCTGCGGGATCCTGGACCACGTCTCGATCCCGACCGCGTCACCCGGCGCGCTCGCACCGGCCGAGGGGCAGGACGAGCTGGCCGGGTTCGAGGCCGACCGCGGCCACCCCGACGAGCCTCCCGAGCCCGGCACCACCTGGGGCAGCCTGGGCGCCGACGGGAACCTCGGGACCGGCACGCTCACCACCCGCTGGTACACGCTGCCCGACGTCGAGCCGGGGCAGGAGCTGCTGGTCGACGTCGCCGGGCGGACGGGCCAGGGCAACACCCTGGAGCTGGAGTTCGGCCGCGGTGCGGGCACCCCGGAGCCGGCCGGCCGGCTGTCGCTGGACGACACCGACACCGCGGACGACGCCGAGGCCGACTACCCCACAGACCGGGTCGAGGAGGCCGCACCGCTGAACCGGCCGGGCTGGCGGTCGGTCCGGATCGACCCCGCACAGATCCCGCCGGGCGCGGACCGGGTGCGGGTCCGCGCCGTCGACGACACCACCGATCCGGGCGGCTGGGTCGCCGTCGCCGTGCCCCGGCTGCGCACCCTCGCCCCGGTCGTGCCGATGCTCCGCGACGCCGACGGGCCGGTCTACGTCGACTGGTCGATCCTGTGGGCCGCACCGTGCCTGCGGGACCTGCCGACGGTGCGCGCCGGGCTCGCGCAGACCCCGCGCTACCTGGTGCTCGGGCCGTCGTCGCTGGGCTTCGCGGGGGACGTGTCGTTCGGCGAGACGGCGGGCGGCAGCTTCGCCGCGATGCGCCGCGGCAGCACCGAGACCGCGGTCGCGACCCTGATCGACACCGCGGACGACCCGGACCAGGCCGACTGGGGCGCGGTGTCCCGGGTCGAGCCGGACATCGCCCGTGACGCCTACGACGTCCGGTCCGAGCTCCTCCGCCGCTGGGGCTGGGAGGGCTACCGCGGACCGCTCGGCTTCCCCGAGCTCCCCAGACCCTGACGATGCCCCTCCGGTCGGAGGGGCTGCCGGGTCGGGCACGACTGATAGACAGGTGGCGACATCCGCACGCGAGGCAAGGGAGCTCCACCGTGGCCTTTCCCGGACTGCAGCACGTCGCCCTGACCGTGGGCGACATCGAGCGCAGCACGAAGTGGTACTCGGCGCTGTTCGGCGCCGATCCCGTCCTGGTCGAGGACGAGGAGGGTGGCCGCTTCCACCACACCGTCTTCGCCCTGGACGGCGGGATGCTCTTCGGGCTGCACACCCACCAGGGCCGGGAGTCGAAGGACGCCTTCGACGAGCAGCGCACCGGACTCGACCACGTCGGGTTCTCCGTCGGCTCGCACGCCGAGCTGGAGCAGTGGGCACGCAAGCTCACCGAGCTGGGAATCGAGCACGGAGGCATCAAGAAGGCGCGCTACGGCAGCGGCGTCTCGTTCCGGGACCCGGACAACATCGCGCTGGAGTTCTTCACCGGCCCCGAGTGACCCCCGTCGTAGACGCCGCTGAGGCCGGGAACACCTCGCCCGGACCGGTGTTGCACCGGAGGAGCCCGACCCCTGGAGGCCTGCATGCCACGCAAGCAGATCCACCTCGCCGCGCACTTCCCCGGCGTCAACAACACCACGGTGTGGAGCGACCCGGGGTCCGGCAGCCACATCGAGTTCGACTCGTTCGCGCACTTCGCGCGGACCGCGGAGCAGGCAAAGTTCGACTTCCTGTTCCTGGCCGAGGGGCTGCGGCTGCGCGAGCACCGGGGTCGGATCTACGACCTGGACGTGGTGGGCCGGCCGGACACGTTCACCGTGCTCAACGCGCTGGCCGCGGTCACCGAACGGCTCGGGCTGGCCGGCACGATCAACTCCACGTTCACCGAGCCCTACGACGTCGCCCGCCAGTTCGCCACGCTGGACCACCTGTCCGGCGGCCGGGCCGCGTGGAACGTGGTCACCTCGTGGGACGCCTTCACCGGCGAGAACTTCCGCCGCGGCGGGTTCCTGCCGCAGGAGAAGCGGTACTCGCGGGCCAAGGAGCACCTGGCCGCGGCGGCCACGCTGTGGGACTCCCGGGCCGGGGACCCGCGCGGCACCTTCGACCGGACCTCCGACCAGTTCGACATCCGTGGCCGGTTCGCGCTGCCGCGCAGCCCGCAGGGCCACCCGGTGATCCTGCAGGCCGGCGACTCCGAGGAGGGCCGCGAGTTCGCCGCGGCGTCGGCCGACGCGATCTTCACCCGGCACGCCGACCCGGAGGCCGGACGGGCGTTCTCGGCCGACGTCAAGGCCCGGCTCGCGCGGTACGGACGCCGCCCGGAGGACCTGAAGATCATGCCGGCGGCGACGTTCGTGCTCGGTGACACCGACGCCGAGGCCGCCGAGCGCGCGGAGGTCATCCGGCACCAGCAGGTCGGCCCGCAGACCGCGATCGTGTTCGCCGAACAGCTGTGGAACACCGACCTCTCCGACCGGGACCCGGACGGCCCGCTACCGGAGTTCGACCCGGTCGAGGGCGAGCTGGTCTCGCAGGGCCGGGCCAGCGTCCGGCAGTACCGGGACCCGAAGGCCGTCGCCGACCAGTGGCGGGCGCTCGCCGCTGAGAAGAACCTGTCGCTGCGCGAGACGGTGATCCGGACGACCGCGCGGCACACCTTCGTCGGCAGCCCGCGGACCGTCGCCGCCGCGATCGACGACGCGGTCCAGTCCGAGGCCGCCGACGGCTACGTGCTCGTCCCGCACGTCACCCCGGGCGGGCTCGACGAGTTCGCCGACCGGGTCGTCCCGCTGCTGCAGGAGCGCGGCTCGTTCCGCACCGAGTACACCGGGACGACGCTGCGCGAGCACCTCGGCCTGCGGGCCGCGCCGACCACGACCGACCCGACGGAGGCCGCGACCGCCGCGCCCGGGGCGTGACCGGGCACGCCGCCGGCTCCGGTCACGGGTTCCGGCGGCACCCGCCGGAGTCGTCACCGTCCGAATCGGGTCCGGCCGCGCCCGGGTCGGTGGGCCCCTGCTCGTCGGTACCGTGCTCACCGGGCCCGTGCTCGCCGTATCCGGCCTCCCGACGGGCCCGGGCGGCGACCATCGCCATCGCGAACGGCACGCCCAGCAGCAGCCCGAACGACAACACCGCGGCCAGCCACTCGCCGGGCAGCAGCACCAGCACGATCACGCCGATCGCGACCGCCTGCAGGACCCGGTCGGCCGTACCCCGGCCGAGCGCGTCCCACCCGGATCCCGCGCCGGCGGCGTTCAGCGCCGACATCTCGGTGTCCAGGCCCGGATCGGAGCGGCGCAGGTCGTTCTCCAGCCCGGACAGGGTGCGTTCCTCGGAGCGGTTCAGCGGCACGGCATGCGGGCGGGGCTCCGGGTCGGGCCCCCCGGGCGGCGGAGTGGAGGGTGGTGGCGGTGGTGGCACGAACATGGTTCCTCCTCGGTGACGTCGGGTGACGACGATCCGAGCTCCCGGCAGACACGACATACCTTACCGAAAGGGACAATCCCCCGCCCGACGCCGAGCTACTGCTCGCCCGCCCGGTCACCGCTCGGGGCGTGCGCGACCTCGTCCCGCTCACCGGTGGTCTCCGCCGCCGCGCGGCGCCTCGACACGACCAGGCTGGCGACCGCGGCGACCGCGATGGTCCCGGTGATGACCAGCAGCGACAGCCAGATCGGCACCTCGGGCACCGGCACCGGCTGCCCGCCGTTGATGAACGGCACGTTGTTCTCGTGCAGCGCGTGCAGGGTCAGCTTGACGCCGATGAAGGCCAGGATCACGGACAGGCCGTGCGCCAGGTAGATCAGCCGCTCCAGCAGCCCGCCGATCAGGAAGTAGAGCTGGCGCAGGCCGAGCAGCGCGAACGCGTTCGCGGTGAACACCAGGAACGGCTCCTGGGTCAACCCGAAGATCGCCGGGATGGAGTCGAACGCGAACAGCAGGTCGGTCAGCCCGATCGCCACGATGACCAGCGCCATCGGGGTGAGCATCCACCGGCCGTCGATCCGGGTGCTCAGTTTCGCGCCGTCGTAGGAGGTGGAGGTCGGCAGGACCTTGCGCACCATCCGGATCAGCCGGGAGTCCCCGGCGTCCCCCTCGTCGCCGTCGTCGGCGGACAGCGCCTCCTTGATCTGCGAGTACGCCAGCCAGAACAGGATGATCGCGAAGAGGTAGAAGACCGCGACGAACTGCTCGATGATCACCGCTCCGACCGCGATGAACGCGCCGCGCATGACGATCGCGATCGCGATGCCGATCAGCAGCACCTTCTGCTGGTGGACCTTCGGCACCGCGAAGCTGGTCATGATCAGCAGGAAGACGAACAGGTTGTCGACCGAGAGCGCCTTCTCGGTCAGCCAGCCGGCCATGTACTCGCCGCCGTACTGCCAGCCGGAGGACACCCCGACGACGACGCCGAACAGCAGCGCGATCGCGATGTAGCCGACCGACCAGATCGCCGACTCGCGCAACGTGGGTTCGTGCGGGTCGCGGGCGTGCCCGACGAAGTCGAACACCAGCATGCCGAGCACGACCGCGATCGTCGCCAGCCACACCCAGAGCGGCACGTTCATACGGGATTCCTCCAGCGCAGGTAGGGACGCTGAAGGTCTCCTCCGCCCGCGTCCTGCGCGGACCGGCGCCACCGGGACCGACTGGTGCGCGGTTCCGTGATGACGGCGACGCCGTGTTCGGGAGTACTCCCCTTCTCCGGGGCGACGCTAGGGCACCGGCGCCGTTCCCGGACAGCCGAGGTTACGCGATGCTCGTCACGTCTGTCCGTTTCGCCGGATCCGGAACTCGCGGCCGGTGCCGGCGGACGGCCGGCCGGTGGGTCGGCGCACGGTATCGGTACCGGTGTCGGCCCGGCCGGTCACGCGGGGCGGCTGCACCGGGCGCGGGGTCACCCCGACCCCGGGTCCTGCCGGCACGGCCGGGAGCGGTCCGGTGCCGGTCGTGCGCGGCCGCGGCAGCGGCTTCGCGGGGACGTGCGCCGGGCGCGGGGGCAGCCCCGGCAGCGCCGGGAGGGAACCGGCGCCGGCGGGCAGCGCGCGGGCCGGCGGGGCCCCATGGAACGGCCCCGGCACCGGGGACGGACGGGTGTGCACGTCGGCGCCGGCCCGGCCGCGCTCGAGGCGCCGGCACCGCTCCCGGCCTCGCCCGGCGACCTTCGCGACCGCCCGCAGCGCCGTGCGCGGTGACTCCAGGTAGCCGACGAGCGCGCGGTAGACCCAGCCCGGCGCGGACAGCGTACGACCGCGCCGCAGATCCTCCAGCGAGCGGCGGACGACGGTCTCCGGCTCCAGCCACAGCGGCCCGGTCGGGTCGGCGTCGCCGCGGACCCGGCCGGCGACGACCGCGGTGACCTGCACGCCGGTCCCGTGCAACGAGGCCGCGACGGTGTCGGTGAAGGCCAGCACCCAGGATTTCGAGGCGCCGTAGGCGTTGCCCCCGGAGGGCAGGTACCCGGCCATGCTGGCGACGTTGAGGATGCCGCCGCGCCCCCGGGCGGTCATCGCCGGGACGGCCGCGCGGGTCAGCCGCAGCAACGCGGTCACGTTCAGCTCGACCTCGGTGGTCAGGCCGTCCACCGGCGCCTCGGCGAAGATCTGGTCGCACTCGACCCCGGCGTTGTTGACCAGCAGCTCGATCGGCAACCGCTCGTCGGTGACCCGGCGTTCCACCCGGGCCAGGTCGCGGTCGTCGGTGAGGTCGGCGACCATCGTCTCGACGATCGCGCCGGTCGCCCGCCCGACCCGCTCGGCGGCGGCGGCGAGGCGTGCCGCGTCACGGGCGACGAGGACGATCGAGTACCCGCGCTCGCCGAGCTCGCGGGCGTAGGCCTCGCCGAGTCCGCGGCTGCTCCCGGTGACCATTGCTGTGGGCATGTCACGGACCGTAGGCGCGGTTCGCTGAGGCTGCCCTGAGAACGACATCCCGCGCTGAGCCCCCGCTGAGAACCGCCGAGCCAGTCGCTCCGATCCACCCCCGATCGCGGACGATCCGGCGCTTCCCGCTGCGCCGATACTCCATCTGGTCTACCGTCCGCAGCCGTCCGGACCGGTCGATCGACGACCGGCACCCCGTCTGCAGGAGGTCGTCATGGCAGGCAAGTTCGAGGTGTACGAGGACCGCGGCGGCAAGTTCCGCTTCCGGCTCAAGGCCACCAACGGTCAGGTCGTCGCCGTCGGAGAGGCCTACGAGAGCAAGTCGGCGGCCCGGAAGGGCTGCGAGTCGGTGCAGCGGGCGGCCGAGGACGCCGAGCTCGTCGAGACCGACGCCTGAGCCGCCGCGGTACGTACCCGGACGGCCGGGCGGGGACACCCGTCCGGCCCTCCGCGCGTCCGGGCGGGGGTTGTCCCGTTCGGACGGCGAACGTTACGGTCGCCGACCCGGTCTCCGGATGAGGATCGCACCCCTCCGGAACGACCACGCATCGATCCGTTGAGCCTGCAGCGGACCCCGCACCCGCCACCGGCATGTGAGGGAGTCCATGACCTCGACGACGACCGCAGCACCGGAACGAGCGACGGACCGCGACGGCCGGCACGGCTACGACGACCTGGCCCCGCAGCTGGAACGGCTGGCCACGGAACCCCTCGACGCCCCGGGACGACCGGCCCTGCGCGAGTACGTGATCCGCGGGTTCCGCCCGCTGGTGCGCAACCTGTCCCGCCGGTACGCCCCGCCCGGACCGGCCGGCGACGACGTCGAGCAGGCCGGGATGCTCGGCCTGGTCAAGGCCGTCGACAGGTACGACCCGACGTCGGCCACCGGCGGCCCGCTCGGGTACCTGATCCCGAGCATCCGCGGCGAGATGAAACGCCACCTGCGGGACCACACCTGGTCGGTGCGGGTGCCGCGGGACCTCAAGGACCTCGCCGTCACCGTGCAGCGCCGGGCCGACGCGCTCGGTCAGGAGTTCGGCCGCGCGCCCCGGCCCTCGGAGCTGGCCCGCGACCTCGGCGTCGGGGTCGACGAGGTGGTCGACGCGCTCGGGGCGCTCGACTCGCACCACGCCCGCTCGCTGGACGCGCCGGTCGGGACCGACGACGGGAACGGGGAGGCGACCCCGCTCGGTGAGCGGATCGGCGAGGACGACCCGGACCTCGACCTGGCCGCGCACCGCTCGGAGATGCACGCCCTGATCGACAGGCTCCCCGAGCGGGAGCGGCGGATCCTGATGCTGCGCTTCTACGGCGACCGCACCCAGTCCCGGATCGCCACCGAGCTCGGGATCTCCCAGATGCACGTGTCCCGGCTGCTGTCGCGCACGCTGGCGCGGCTGCGGGCACAGCTGTCCGAGCAGGACTGACGGCGAGCAGGACCGACCGCGAGCAGGACCGACGGCAGGGCCGCGTGTCGCGCCCGTGCAGCGGGTAGCCCTGCGGCGGGTTCCGGGCCGCGCCGCGCGGGCACCGGCGGCCCGCCCGGACGCCGACACGAGAGCGAGACCCGCTGATGCACGACGACTCCGCCCCGGAGCCCGACCACCCTGAGGACCACCACCCGGAGGGGCACACCGACCTGCACCCGCACGACCGGGCCGACCGGCCCCGGCCCGGGCCCGCCGGACCGCCGGGTGGATCCGTCGTCGTCGGGGTGGATGGTTCCGAGGCCTCCCGCGCCGCGCTCGACTGGGCGCTGCGGTACGCCGACGCCGGCCGCGCCCGGGTGCTCGCGGTGACCGTCTGGCACGAGCCCGTCCAGACCTCGGCGATCGGCGCCGTGGGCAGCAGCACCCGGCGCGAGCAGGCCGAGGCGACGCTGGACCGGACCGTGAACGCCGTCGCGTCCGACGACGCCCCGGTGGACAGGGCGGTCGAACGGGGCCGCACCGAGGAGGTCCTGCTGCGCCGATCCCGGCAGGCCGACCTGCTGGTGCTGGGCAACCACCGCCGGGGCCGGCTCGCCTCGATCGGGTCGGTCGTGCAGGAGTGCCTGCGGGCCGCGGACTGCCCGGTCGCCGTGATCCCGGTGGTGGGCTGAGGACGGTCCGTGTGCCGGCGCCCGTCCCGGGGAACCCGGAGCGGTGCCGCCGGCGGCGGCACGGACACGAGAGGAGTGCCGATGGATGCCACACGGGCACGGGCCCTGCTGGACGAGGAGCTCGCCGGGCTGGCCGAGAGCACGCCGGGCCCCGGAGCCGTCACCGACGGCGACCGCAGCGGCGAGGGCATGGACTTCGGCGACTCCGGGTCCCGCACGGCCGAGCTGATGGACCACGACCTGGCCGCCGGGACGCTGCGCGGGCGCCGGGAGCGGCTCCGGGCGGCCCTGGACCGGCTGGACCGGGGTGAGTACGGCCGCTGCGCGGAGTGCGGGCGCGAGATCGACGACGAGCGGCTGGAGGCGCGGCCGGAGACCGACCGCTGCCGCGACCACCCGGAGCCGGACCGGCAGCTGCCGGGGCCGGTGGAGCGCTGAGCGGGCCCCTACACACGGGCGGCCCGGATCCCGCGGGACCCGGGCCGCCGGTGTGCCGGTCGGTCAGGCGGTCGCGCCGGCCTGCCGCACCGGGTGCCTGCCCTCCTCGAACTCCTCGACCAGCTTGGCGCAGAACGCCTCCAGGTCGCCGGGGGTGCGGCTGGTCACCAGGCCCTCGTCGCACACGACCTGCTCGTCCACGACGGTCGCGCCGGCGTTGCGGAGGTCGGTGCGGATGCTCGGGAACGAGGTGAGCGTCCGGCCCCGGACGACGTCCGCCTCGACCAGCGTCCACGGCCCGTGGCAGATGGCGCCGACCGGCTTGCCCGCCCGGAAGAAGTCCTGCACGAATGCCACGGCGTTCGCGTCGGTGCGCAGGGTGTCCGGGTTGACCGTGCCGCCGGGCAGCACCAGCGCGTCGTATCCTGCGGCCGAGACGTCCTTGACCGCCTGGTCGACCCCGATCACGTCGCCCTTGTTGATGTCGGCGTTCATCGCCTGGATGGGCTCGGTCGAGAGCGCGACCACGTCCACCCGGGCGCCCGCCTCCCGCAGCACCTCCCGCGGGCGGGTGAGCTCGACCTGCTCGACGCCGTTGGTGGCCAGGATCGCCACGGTCCGGCCCTCGAGTTCGTTCGCCACGTCGTCCTCCATCGGATGCGTTCTCAATTTCGCTGTCGGTCCGGCCGGCTACCGGCCGGTGGTGCGTCGTGCTGGACGCGTTCCCGCTGTGCGGCGGGTCAATCCCCCGCGTTCCCTCGGCCGGGCGGTGCGTCCGGTGTAGCGGCGCCCGTGCCGGGTAACCGGGCGTCGACACCGGTTCCCGAGCCGAGGAGACGTGATGGCCGCCGAGCCCCGCCGGAGCCGGGAGGACTACGGCGCCGGCCTGCCCGACCACCACGACCCGACCGCGGGTATCGGCGGGGCACCGCCGGCCCGCAGCGCGCTCACCCTGCGCGCGGTGCTCGCCGCGTTCGGTCTCGCCGTCTCCGTCGGTGGCGCCGTGCTGGCCGTGACGGCCGGAGTCACCTGGTTCGCGATCGTGCTGGCCGTGATCGCGGTCGTCGCGCTGCTCGACCTGCTCTGGATCCTCTACCGCAAGTATCGCGGCGAGCCGGGCTGACCGGGCCGCCGCGCCCCACACACGACCGCACCCCAGGAGGACGAACCATGCCCAGCGACGACGACCGCGCACCGCACGGCCCGCCCGAGGACGTCGAGCCGGACCGGAACCTGGCGAACAGCCGGGTGACCGGGGGTGCCGACACGGAGGAGGAGGACGCCGCCGCGACGACCGGCACCGGAGCGACCGGGGAGTACGTGGGCCGGGTCGCCGGGGAGGACCAGGGGTTCGACGAGGAGACCGGTGCCGAGGCCCGCGCTCGGGCCGACGAGCGGCAGTAGCTCCCGTGACACGCCGCGCCGGACCGCGGTTCAGTCCCCGGCGGTCCCGGTCGGCGCCGTCGGGCCCATCGCGGGGCGCACGCCGGGCTCGCCGACCCGGCGGGCCGCCTCGACGCACGCCGCGGCCCGCACCGCTCCCGGCGCGTCGGCGGTGACACCGTAGGCCTGCGGGCCGGGCAGATCCGGGGACAGCGTGCGGGCATCCGTGCTCACCGCGGCGAAGCCCTGCCCGCCCCAGGCCCAGACCGCATCGTCTCCGGCGGTCCCGGCCCCGGTCACCGGCGCCGCGAGGAACGTCAACGGGCCCTCGACGACGGCGTAACGCCGTTCCCGGGAGAGCGTGCCCTCGCGCAGCGCGCCGGCGAGCGCGTCGAAGTCGGTGCCGCGGGCCTCGGTGCAGGACCGCAGCGCGGTCGCCGGGTCGGTCGCCGCGAGCCGGGCGAACTCCTGCCCCGCGGTGTCCGCGGGCGGGCCCGAGTACGCCGGGTCGGGCCCCATCAGGGCACCGACCCCGACGACGACCGCGGTGAGCAACGCGGCGCCGGCCAGCAGCACGCCCGTGCACCACGCCAGGGTCCGCAGCGCCAGCGCCCCCGAGCTGCTCATGGGCCCACGATAATGCGCCGACGGGGATCCGGTCGGACGGAGAACCGGATCGTGACGTCGTGGATCCGGGCCGGTGAGATCAGCCGGGCGGACGCAACACGCTCGCCCCCAGCAACCGGCAGGCCAGCAGCGCCACCTCGACGTCCAGCCGGTCGGCGGCCAGCGGCCGCCCGCGCACCTCCTCGGCCCGGCGCAGCCGGTACTGCACCGAGTTCTTGTGCAGGTGCAGCTCGGCGGCGGCCGCGGCGAGGCTCCCGCCCGAGGCGAGGTAGGCGTCGAGGGTGCCGCGCAGCCGCCCGTACTGCTCGTCGTCGATCGCGAGCTCCCCCAGCACGTCGGTCACCCACCCGGCCAGCAGGTCCGGATCGGCGCCCAGCAGCACCAACGGCCCGAGGGCGTCGGCGGTCGTCACGGCCCGCCTGGCTCCCGGAGCCGCCGCGACCGCGACGGCCTGGGCCTGCCGGGCCCGGCCGTGCGAGCGGCGGAACCCGGGCAGGTCCCGTTCGACGGTCCCGAGCGCGGCCAGGAGCTCGTCGTCGGGAGGAGTCCGGCCGAGCGTGGCGGCGACCTCGTCCGGGCTCCGGGACGGCGCGGGGTACCACGCCCAGAGCGTCGCGGCGTCCGGTGCGACCAGCAGCGGCGGCCGCGGGCAGTCCAGCGCCTCGCCCACCGCACCGGCGGCCCGTTCCAGGGCACGGCCGTGGTCGGCGGCCTCCGGCGGGCACCAGAGGACCGCGGCGACGTGCGGCCCGGCGATCGGGTGACCGAGGCCCTGCTCGACCTCGGCCGGAGTCCCGCCGCGGCCGGCCAGCACCGCGTTGACGGTCGCGAGCCGGGCGGCGTCCCGGCGGCGCACCCAGCCGTCCCGCTCGGCCTGGTGCACCGCGACCAGCTCCTCGGAGACCCGGTCGACGAACCCGAACGCCACCGACGACAGCTCCCGGGCGACGTCCGCGACCTGCCCCGCGTCCAGCTCCTCGGCCGCGATCCGGGTGATCAGCAGCTGCTGGAACGCGGCCTGTCCCAGCCGGTAGGCGCGCAGCAGCGTGGTCACCGGCACGCCCTGCTGGGCGAGTCGTCGCGCCAGGTCGGTCCCGGCCGGAGGCACCGGGACGTCGTCCGGGTCGCCGCCGCCGGTGAGCACCACCAGCGCCGCGTCCAGCGACGCCTCGACGGTCCCGACCACCAGCTCCCGCACCCGCGGGTCCCGCCCCAGCTCCGGCAGGCCGTCGTCGATCCCGGCCAGGACCGCCGCGGACAGCGCGCCGACGTCGTCCCGCGCCGTGCCGGCGATGCGGGCGAGGACGTCGGTCACCGGGGCCACGGCACGCACGGTAGCTCGCGGCCACGCTGCGTCAGGACTCCCGCCGCGAGGCAGCCGTGTCGAGCGGGAGGAAGTCGACCTTCTCCCGGACGCCGCAGTCCGGGCAGGCCCAGTCGTCCGGGATCTCCGACCAGGCGGTGCCGGCCGGGAAGCCCTCGGCCTCGTGGCCCGCCGCGACCTCATAGGTGTACCCGCAGCCGGGGCACCGGGCCGCGGTGACGCCGTCGACCTGGCCCCGGCGCGCGGTGTCGGCGCGCTCCCCCTCCGGCGCCGGGTCGGCCGGCGGCGGGTAGGTGGCGAGCAGGCGCTCCCGCTTCGCCGGGTGCAGGTTCGCCCGCCGCAGGTCCCCGTCGTAGTGCGCCAGCACCAGAGGGTCCATCGCGCGACGGAACACCGGCGGGACGAGCGCGGCCAGCATCATCCCGGCGTAGCCGGTCGGCAGGACCGGGGCCTCCGGGAAGTCGCGCAGGGCCTGGAACCGCCGGGTCGGGTTCGCGTGGTGGTCGCTGTGCCGTTGCAGGTGGTAGAGCAGCACGTTGGTGGCGATGTTGTTGGAGTTCCAGGAGTGCTCCGGGGTGACCCGCTCGTAGCGACGACGGTCCGGCGGCCCGACCTTCTGCCGGAGCATCCCGTAGTGCTCCATGTAGTTGACCAGTTCCAGCAGGGTCAGTCCGAAGACCGCCTGCAGCAGCAGGTACGGCAGCACGCCGACGCCGAACACGGCGACCAGCGCGCCCCAGAGCACGACCGACATCAGCCAGGCGTTCAGTGCGTCGTTGCCGATCCGGTACGGGTGCCGGTCCCGGCGGGCGAACCGCTTGCGCTCCAGCCGCCAGGCGCCGCTCAGCGCACCGAGCACGGTACGCGGCCAGAACCGGTAGAAGCTCTCGCCCATCCGGGCCGAGGCCGGGTCCTCCGGGGTGGAGACGCGGACGTGGTGACCGCGGTTGTGCTCGACGTAGAAGTGGCCGTAGAAGCACTGCGCCAGGGCGATCTTGGCCGCCCAGCGCTCGACGTCGTCGCGCTTGTGCCCCAGCTCGTGTGCGGTGTTGATGGCGATGCCGGCCACCGTCCCGAGGGTGACCGCCAGCCCGATGTTCCCGATCACCGGCGCCCCGGCGGAAGCGATGTACCACATCCCGACGACCAGGCCCGCGTACTGGACGGGCAGGTAGGCCCAGGTGACCCGGCGGTAGTAACGGTCCTCCTCGAGGGCCTCCATCACCTCGTCCGGCGGGTTCGTCGGGTCGCGACCCGCGATCAGGTCGACCAGCGGGACGATCCCGAGCACGACGACCGGGCCGAGCCACAGCGTCACCGACAGGCCGGTGAGCAGGTGCAGGCCGATGGCGACGAACGGCAGGATCGGCACGACGAGGCCCAACAGCCACGCGTAGCGCTTGCCGTCGTGCCAGGCGTCGCGCCCGTCCACCGGTTCGGTCAGGGCGTAGGTCTTCACGATGGTCTCCCTCGCGTCGGCGCCGCCGGGGCTGGACCGTGAACGGTAGGGAGATCGGGAAGGCGTTCCTTCGGTCCCGGGGACGAAGCCGGCCACCCCGTTCGGTCCGGGAGACCAGGGCCGTCCGGGCCTGTGCCCCGATGCCGTGCGGCGCGGGATGCAGTTCAGGGCCACCCATTCGCGAGCGAGAGTGACCTCGGTGTGTCCAGACTCGCCCGATTTGAGTAGGATTTGTGATGTGCAGCGCATGAAATGTCGTCCGATCGGGTAACTGCACGCACAGGGAGTGAACCGATGACCATGAGGGATCCCGGCCGGAGCGGCGCGGTCGATGAGCGGGAGATCCGCAAGATCGCGTCCGTGAGCATGATCGGCTCGACCATCGAGTGGTACGACTTCTTCATCTTCGGGACGGCGGCTGCGCTCGTCTTCCCCGACCTGTTCTTCCCGGACGCGAGTCCGACGGCGGGCGCACTGCTGTCGTTCAGCGTGTTCGGGGTCGCGTTCCTCGCCCGCCCGCTCGGCGGCGTGGTGTGGGGCCACTTCGGTGACAAGTTCGGCCGCAAGAAGGCGTTCATCACGGCGCTGTTCACGATGGCGATCGGCACCGCGCTGATCGGCGTGCTGCCGACCTACGCGACGCTCGGGATCGCCGCGCCGATCATCCTCACCGTCCTGCGGTTCGTTCAGGGCCTCGCGGTGGGCGGCCAGTGGGGTGGCGCGGTGCTCATGGCCACCGAGTTCGCGCCGAAGCACAAGCGCGGCTTCTACGGCAGCTTCGCCCAGATCGGCGTGCCGCTCGGCGTGATCCTCGGCCAGGTGCTGTTCCTGTACCTGTCGTTCGCGATGTCCCCCGAGTTCTTCGCGAGCTTCGGCTGGCGCATCCCGTTCCTGGCGAGCGTCCTGCTGATCGGCGTGGCGCTCTACGCGCACCTGCGCCTCGAGGACACCCCCGCGTTCAAGCACCTGCAGGAGGCCAAGGCCGCGAAGGACGCGGCGGAAGGCGTCACGGAGACGCCGCAGAGCGGCGGCTCCCCGGTGATCGACGCGCTTCGCCAGTACCCGAAGCAGATCTTCCTGGCCGCCGGCTCGTTCATCGTGGTCAACGCGACGTTCTACCTCTACGTCGTCTACATCCTCGACTACGGGACCGAGGAGCTGGGGCTCGCCCAGACGACCGTGCTCGTCGCGATCCTCATCGCCTCGATCGTGCAGGTCGTCTCCCTGCCGATCTTCGCGGCGATATCGGACCGCTACGGGCGGCGCAAGATCTACATTGCGGGTGCGGCGGGCACCGCGCTGTGGGCGTTCCCGTTCTTCTGGTTCGCCGACACGGCCACCGGCTGGGGCGTCACGGTCGCCCTGCTCGGCGGCCTCATCACGCTGTCGATGATGTACGGGCCGCAGGCGGCCTTCTTCGCGGAGCTGTTCAGCGCCAAGGTGCGCTACAGCGGCGCGTCGCTCGGCTACCAGATCGGCGCCGCGCTCGGCGGCGGCTTCTCACCGGTGATCGCCACGGCGCTGCTGGCCGGGACCGGCACCCCCGCGTCGATCTCCGCCTACATGGCCGTGCTCGCGCTGATCGCGATCGTCTGCGTCTACCTGCTGACCGAGACCTACCAGAACGAGATGGACGACGCCGCCGCGCCAGAACGGTGACGCGCCGCCGTTGCCGCCGGCCGTGCACATCTGGCCGGCCGACATGCGCACCGCCCGGTCCGTCACCGGTGAGGTCGTGATCGAGTGCGATCTGACCTTCGGCAACCTCGACCTGCGGCTCCCGGCGGAGATCGGCCGGGACGGCGAAGCCGCGCCGCGCCAGCAGCCGCAGGAACTCGTCGTACAGGCTGCGCGGGTGCTGGGCGTCGAGCACCCGGTCCAGGTGTTGGTAGCGGCCGTAGGACAGGTGCCCGGTCACCGAGCCGCCTCCCGTCCCGCGCAGCCGCTCACAGCTCGTCGGCCAGCGCCGTCATCCCGGCCAGCAGCTCGGCGTAGGACGTCGAGAGCGGGGCGAGCCCGATCCGGATGCCGTCCGGGGCCCGGAAGTCCCCGATCACCCCGCGCTTCCACAGCCGGTCGTTGACGTCCTCGAAGTCCGCCCGGCACAGCGTCACGTGCCCGCCGCGGCGCTCCGGGTCGCGCGGGCTCGCCACCCGGACGCCATGCGGGACGAGCAGGGCGTCCGCGATCCGCAGCGCGAAATCGGTGAGCGCCACCGACTTCGCGCGGACGGCGTCGATCCCGGCCTCGGCCAGCAGGTCCAGCCCGGCCTCGAGCGGGACCGTGGCGAACACCGGCGGGGTCCCGGACAGCAGCGCCCGCACGTCCGGTGCCGGCTCGTGGCCGGGCCCCATCTCGAACGGCGCACGGTGCCCGAACCAGCCCTGCACCGGCTGCGTCAGCACGCCCTGGTGACGGGCGGCGAGATAGCCGAACGCGGGCGCCCCGGGGCCGCCGTTCAGGTACTTGTAGCTGCACCCCACGGCGAGGTCGGCACCCCAGGCGTCGAGTTCCAGCGGTACCGAGCCCGCCGAGTGCGAGAGGTCCCACAAGACCAGCGCGCCGGCGTCGTGCGCGATCCGGGTGATCGCGGGCGCGTCGGCGCGGAACCCGGAGCGGTAGGCCACGTGCGAGAGCACGACCAGCGTCGTGCGCGGCCCGGCCACGACGGCGACCTGGTCCGGTGTCACCCCGCACGCCGGGTCGGAAGTGATCCAGCGCAGCTCGGCGCCGCGCTCGGCGGCGATGCCCTCCAGCACGTAGCGGTCGGTCGGGAAGTTGTCGGTGTCGAGGACGATCTCGTTCCGCCCGTGGGCGAGGCCGTGGTCCACCGCGGCCCGGGCGAGCTTGTAGAGCAGCACGGTCGTCGAGTCGGCGACGACGACCTGGCCCGGCGCGGCGCCGAGCGCGATCCGGCCGATCCGGTCGCCGAGCCGTTGCGGGAGGTCGATCCAGCCCTCGTCCCAGCCGCGGATCAGCCGCGTCGCCCACTCGTCTCGGACGAACCGGGTGACCCGCTCGGCGGTGGCGCGCAACGGGCGGCCGAGCGAGTTGCCGTCCAGGTAGGCGAGGACACCGTCGGCGGGCAGGAACCGGTCCCGGTACGCGGCGAGCGGATCCGCGGCGTCGCGCCGTTCCGCCTCCGCGACGAGGTCGTCCATCCGGCACCGTCCTGTCCGTCCGTGTCCGGTCGCACGGTAGTGACCGGCCCGGTGCGCAGGGAAGGTCAGGTCAGGTCAGGTCAGGTCAGGTCCGGTCAGGTCCGGCCCGACGCGCCGAGCCGGTGCAGCCGCAGCGCCAGCTGCACCTCCAGCGACCGGTCCGGTTCCTGCCAGGACGGCCCGAGCAGGCTCCCGACCCGGTCCAGCCGCTGGGCGACGGTGTTGACGTGCACGTGCAGCGCGGCCGCGGCCCGGGTCGGGCTGGCCCCGGCCGCGTAGTAGGCCTCCAGGGTGCGCAGCAGGTCGCTGCCGCGCCGCTCGTCGTGCTCGGCGACCGGGCCGAGAATCGACGTCACGTAGCCGGCGACGTCCGGGCGCTCGCCGAGCAGCAGCCCGGCGAAGCCGAGGTCCGCGGCGGCGGCCGCCTCCCCCGCCCGGTCCAGCGCGAGCAGCGCCTCCACCGACCGGCGTGCCTCGGCCAGTGCCCGGTCGGCGCCGTCCGCCGGCCGGAACGGGCCTGCCGCCCCGACGGTGACCCCGTCGTCGGGATCCGGGCCGCTCGCCGGGCGGGCCAGCCGGGCCCCGGCCGCGGCCGGGTCGTCCCCGGGCAGCAGCACGACGACGGCGCCGTCGCGCTCGGCCACCAGCCCGGGCCGGCCGCCCAGGGTCGCAGCCTCCCGGGACACCGCACGGACGCGACCCGGGGCGCACCGGCAGACCAGCAGGACGTGCCGGCGGCGGGCGGACACCCCGAGCGCACCGATCCGGCCGAGCGTGGCCGGGCGCGGCGGGCCGGTGGCGGCGAGCAGTTCGGCGAGCGCGTCCGCGCGGTCGCGCCGGTCGGACTCGGCGGCCCGCTGGGTGAACAGCAGCACCAGTGCGGTCACCATCGCGGCCCGCTCGACGGTCCGGACCTGCCCGGCGGACAGCTCGGCCGGCTCGGCGGACAGCTCGGCGGACAGCTCGGCCGGCTCGGCCGGGGCGCCGGACCCGCCGTTCGCCGGGCCGTCGCCGTGCTCCCCGAGCCCACCGAGCAGCAGGGTGCCGAGCCGCTGCCCGCCCGCGATCACCGCGACCACCCGGGCACCGCCCGCGCAGGGCACCGCGACCGGGCGGCCGGCCCCGGCCGCCTCCCCGGCCCGCCGCAGGGCGGCCGCGGCGTCCAGGCGCTCCGGGACGGGCCCGTACCGGGCGACCGGGGTGCCGTCGGCGTCGAGCACCGTGACCCAGCCCCCGAGCAGCCGCCCCAGCGCCTCGGCGATGTCGCCGACGTCGCCGCCCGCCAGCACGACGCCGGCGAACCGGTCATGCGCGTCGGCCGCCTCGCCGATGGCGGCGTGCGCGCCGCGCAGCGCCTGCAGGGTCTCCGCGGTGTCGGTCAGCCGCCGGGTCTGCACCAGCGACACCGCGGCCAGCGCGGCGAGCGAGCCGAGCAGCGCCACGTCGTCCGGGGTGAAGGGCCGGGCCGAGCGGTTGGCCGCGAACAGCACCCCGACGAACTCGTCGTCGACGAGCAGCGGGGTGCCGCAGATCGCGACGATGCCCTCCTCACCGACCGCGGTGTCGATCTCGTCGGTGTGCCGGTAGCGGCCGTCGCCGGCGTAGCGCCCGGTCCAGTGCGGGGCCCGGCTGGCCGCGACCAGCCCGCCCAGGCCCGCGCCGAGCGGCAGCCGCAGGGTCTGGAACCGGTACGACACCGAGCCCGCGGTGACCCGCATGTAGGTGTCGCCGCGCTCGGCGTCGTAGAGGGTCAGGTAGGCGATGTCGGTGCCCAGCAGCGCCCTGGCCCGGCGGACGATCGTGTCCAGCACCGACCCGGTGTCCGATTCGGACGCCAGGTCGCGGGCGATCTCGACCAGCGCCGCCAGCTCGGACTCCCGGCGGCGCCCGGCATCCATCGCGGTCCGGATCCGCAGTGCCAGCGCTCCCGCCTCCGGGTCGGAGTCGGCGAGCTCGGCGGCGGCGCGTTCCAGCTCCGCCGCGGACCCGTGGCCGTCGGCCCGGTCGGCCAGCAGCCGGAGCAGATCGAGCACGGTGCGCACGCCACCATCCTGCCCCGCGCGGCAGCCGGGCCGGACGGCGCAGGCGTCAGTCGACCTTCCAGGCACCGGGCCGGTCGTAGAGCTCGCGCAGGTCCAGCAGGTGCCCGCGCATGGCGTCCTCGGCCTCGGCGGCCTCGCCGGCGGCGATGTGCTCGGCGATCGCGGCGTGGCAGGCGTCGACCTCGGCCCAGCGCTCGGCCGGCACCGCCGCCCGGTCCAGCCGGGTGCGGAGCACGTCACCGACGGGCTGGCCCATCATCGTGAGCATCAGGTTCCCGGTGGCCATCAGCACCGTGGTGTGGAAGTCCATGTGCCCCACGAAGCCGCTGGGATCGCGCGGGTCCCGCGGCGCCGAGGCCGCCTCGCGCAACGCCTCGACCGTCTCCGGGGCGGCGCGCTGCGCGGCGAGCCGGGCGGCGGCGGGCTCGAGCAGCAGCCGCGCCTCGAGCAGGTCGGCCATCCCCAGCCGGGGCGTCGCGACGAGCACGCCGAGCGCCCCGCCGACGTCCTCGACCAGGCGGGCCGGGTCCGGCGCGGCCACGAACGAGCCACCCTGCACGCCGCGCCGGGTCTCGATCAGGTGCTGGCTGGCGAGCACCCGCAGCGCCTCGCGCACCGTCGACCGGCTGACCCCGAACATGCCGGTCAGCTCGCTCTCCGCGGGCAGCCGGGCACCGGCGGCGAGCGCCCCGCGCATGATCTGCGAGCGCAGCTCGTCGGCCACCTGTCGGTAGGCCGGGCGGACCCGCTGCACCTGCAGCCGGGCGGTCGGCGGCCGGGACCCCGCGCCGTCGGTGGGCGCGGCCGCGGGGCCCGGACGGTCCGGGGTCGGGCTCATGGGTCACGCTCCGCGGTGGGCTCGGGTCGGGGTCGGATCACCCTCAGGTGAAAACATCTGACCATAACCGTCATCCAGCCGCGGTGCAGTCCGCCCAGGCCGGGACCGGCGACCGGAGAACCCTTGCACTGCTAAGTGTCTGATGTTTACGGTCCCGGAGTGCCCGCCGGGGTGCCTCCGCAGGCGCGGAGCGCGACGAGCGCGCGACGACGCGCGCCGAGGGGAGCTCGCCCGATGACCACCGGTCCACCCGACACCCACGACCCGGCCGGCACCGCCCGCACGGCACACGGGTCACCGGACCCCGCGGCCCGGCTCGACCGGATCCCGGTCGTCACCCGGAGCCACCGTCGTTGGATCGGCCTGCTCGGGTTCCTGTTCGTCTTCGACCTGGTCGACCTCAACTCCTTCGCCTACGCCGCCCCGGCGCTGCGCTCCGAGTGGGGGCTGTCGATCGGCGGCGTCGGCGCGATCACCTCGGCCGGGTTCGTCGGGATGTTCGTCGGCGCGATCGTCGGCGGACGGCTGTCGGACCGGTTCGGCCGGCGGCCGGTGCTGATCGGCGCGGTCTTCTTCTACTCGCTGTTCTCGCTGCTCAGCGCGTTCGCCCCGGGCCCGTGGTCGCTCGGCGTGCTCCGGGTGCTGACCGGTGTCGGCCTGCAGGCCATGACCGGCGTGCTGCTGGTCTGGGTGAGCGAGATGTTCCCGCGAGCACTACGCGGGCGCTACCAGTCGCTGCTGCTCGCGATCGGGCTGGCCGGGGTGCCGATCGCGGCCTGGGTGGCTCGCCTGGTCGTCCCACTCGGGCCCGGTGCCTGGCGGTGGGTCTTCGTGGTGGGCGCGCTCGGCGCGATCGGCGGCGTGGTCGCGCTGCGCACGCTGCCCGAGTCGGTCCGGTGGCGTACGGCGCACGGCCGCCCGCTCGACGACCGTGAGGAGGCACTGATCTCCCGGCTGGAACACGAGGCCCGCGAGCGGACCGGGGCCGAGCTGCCGGAACCGGTCAGCGAGTCGCCGGTCAGCCGGGGCAGCGTGTCGGAGCTGCTGCGTGGCGCGATGCTGCGGCGCACCGTCGTCGCATCGGGCGCCTGCGTGTTCCTGATCCTGTCCTTCTACGGCTTCAGCTCCTGGGTGCCGACCCTGCTGGTCGAGCGCGGCTACACCACCGCGGAGAGCCTGACGTTCACCTCGGTGCTGGCGATCGCCGCGGTGCCCGGCGCGCTGCTCGCAATGCCGGTGATCGACCGCTTCGAGCGCCGCTCGGTGATCCTGGTGCTGCAGGTGCTGGTCGCGGTCCTGCTGCTGCTGTTCGGCCTGATCGACCATCCGGTGACGATCCTCGTCTGCGGGTTCGGCGCGGCGATGTTCATGCAGACCGGCGTGGCGACGCTCTACACCTACATCGCCGAGGTGTTCCCGTTGCACCTGCGCGGGCTCGGCTCCGGTATCGCGAACGGATCGGGCCGGCTCGCCGGGGTCGTCGGCGGGCTGCTCGTCGCCGCGCTCTACTCCGGACTGGGAATGGCCGCGGTCTACATCTACCTGGCGGTGGCGGCCCTGCTGCTCGGCCTGGTGATGGCTCTGTTCGGCGAGCGCACGACCAACCGGCGGCTGGAGGACATCGAACGCGCATGACCACCGCACGGACGGAGGAGACGCACACGTGACGATCAAGCAGGGATGGCAGGGCCGGTTCTACGAGGACTTCGAGGTCGGCGACGTCTATCAACATCCGCTCGGGCGCACGGTCTCGGAGACCGACAACACCTGGTTCACGCTGCTGACGATGAACACCAACCAGGCGCACTTCAACGCCCAGGTCGGCGAGTCCTCGGAGTTCGGCCGGATGCTCGTCGTCTCGCCGCTGACGATCGCGATCGCGATGGGCCAGTCGGTCGTCGACACCTCGCAGAACGCCTTCGCCAATCTCGGCGTCGACGAGCTGCGGCTCAGCGCCCCGGTGTTCGTCGGCGACACCATCTGGTCCGAGTCGATCGTGCTGGACAAGCGCGAGTCCGGCTCGCGCCCGACCGCGGGCATCGTCTCGATCCGGACCCGCACCCTGAACCAGGACGCCGTCGAGGTGTTGACCTTCAAGCGCGCCTTCTACGTGCACAAACGCGACGCCGCCGGGGCCGCGTCGCTGTTCCCGCAGGCGGCGACCCCGCTCTCGCTGGAGGACGCGTGAGACCGCTGGAGGACATCCGGATCGTCTCGCTGGAGCAGTACGGCGCCGGCCCGTTCGGGTCGATGCACCTGGCCGAGCTCGGCGCGGAGATCATCAAGATCGAGGACCCGTCGGTCGGCGGCGACGTCGGCCGCTCCGTCCCGCCGTATGCCGAGGCCGGCGACTCGCTGTTCTTCCAGTCGTTCAACCGGGACAAGTCCTCGATCACCCTCGACATCCGCACCGCGGAGGGCCGCGAGGTGTTCCGGGATCTGGTCCGGACCGCCGACGCCGTCTACTCCAACCTGCGCGGCGACGTGCCGGCCAAGCTGGGCATCCGCTACGAGGATCTCGCCGACGTCAACCCGCGGATCGTCTGCTGCTCGCTGACCGGGTTCGGGATGACCGGGCCGCGCTCGGATGAGCCGGGTTACGACTACGTGCTGCAGGCGCTCGGTGGCTGGATGTCGCTGACCGGGGAGCCCGGCGGGGCGCCGCAGAAGACCGGTCTGTCGCTGGTCGACTACTGCGGCGGCTACGTCGCGGCGATCTCGCTGCTGGGCGCGATCCACGCCGCCCGCCGCGACGGCGTGGGCACCGACTGCGACCTCTCGCTCTACGACACCGCGGTCAGCCTGCTCACCTACCCGGCAACCTGGCACATGACCGCCGGGTACGAACCGGCGCGGACCCGGCACTCGGCGCACCCGTCGCTGGTGCCGTTCCAGGCCTTCGAGGCCGCCGACGGCTGGCTGGTCGTCGGGTGTGCGAAGGAGAAGTTCTGGCAGCGGCTCACCGTGGTGCTGGAACGGCCGGAGTGGGCGAGCGACCCGCGGTTCGCGACGTTCGCCGATCGTGCCGAGCACCGCGACGAGCTGGTCGGGATGCTGGAGGAGCTCTTCCGCACCCGCACGGTCGCCGACTGGCTCGCCCCGATGTACGCGGCGTCGATCCCGTGCGCCCCGATCCGGGACGTGGCCGGGGCCCTGACCGACCCGCACACGGTCGAGCGGGGCCTGCTGGCCGAGACCGAGCACGACGCGTTCGGGCAGGTCCGCAGCCTGCGCAGCGCGGTCCGGGTCGGGCCGCCCGGCGCGGACCGGGCCGCCACCCGCCCGGCCCCGGCGATGGGCGCCGACACCGACCGGGTGTTGCGCGAGCTGGGCTACGACGACACCAGGATCACCGCGCTCCGCCGGGCCGGCGCGCTGGGGAAGGACTGAGATGGACTTCCGGCTGACCGACGAGCAGCGCCTGTTCAAGGACACGCTGCGCGACTTCGTCGACTCCGAGATCGTGCCGGTGGCCCGGGAGTGGGAGCACTCCGGGCGCTACCCGACCGAGATCGTCGAGGGGATGAAGCAACTCGGGCTGTTCGGCCTGGCCGTGCCCGAGTCCTACGGCGGCCTGGGCGCGGACACGGTCTCGTTCGGACTCGCGTTCGAGGAGATCTCGCGCGGCTGGATGGGCATCGCCGGGATCCTCGGCAGCCACTCGGTCTCCTGCTTCATGCTGTCCCGGCACGGCACCGAGGAGCAGAAGCAGCGCTACCTGCCGGACCTGGCGACCGGGAAGCGGCGGACCGGGATCGCGCTCACCGAGCCCGGTGCGGGTACCGACCTGCAGGGCATCAGGACCACCGCGCGGCGTGTTCAGGACGGCGACGGCGACCACTACATCGTCAACGGCACCAAGATGTGGATCACCAACGCCCGGTACGCGGACCCGCTGCCGGTGCTGGTCAAGACCGACCCGTCGGCCGAGCCCGCGCACAAGGGCATGAGCATCCTGCTCATCGAGGCCGACTCCCCCGGCTTCGAGGTCACCGCCGACATCGGCAAGCTCGGCTACAAGGGCACCGAGTCCTGCGAGGTCGTGCTCACCGACGTCCGCGTCCCGGCCTCGCAGCTGCTCGGCGGCGTCGAGGGCCGCGGGCTGCAGCAGGCGCTGTCGTCGCTGGAGACCGGCCGGATCAACATCGCCGCCCGCAGCGTCGGCATCGCCCAGCGCGCCTACGACGAGGCCCTGAACTACGCCCGCGAGCGCACCGCGTTCGGCCACCCGATCGGCGAGTTCCAGGCCGTCGAGCAGCGGCTGGCCCAGATCGCGGTGCGGCTGCAGGCCGCCCGGCTGATGACCTACTGGGCGGCGTCGCGGATGGACGACGGCGTGCGGATGGACACCGAGTCCGGGATGGCCAAGATCTTCGCCTCGGAACAGGCGCTGGAGTGCGCGATCGACTCGATGCGCATCCACGGCGGCTACGGCTACTCCACCGAGTTCGAGATCGAGCGGCTCTACCGCGACGCCCCGCTGATGTCGATCGGCGAGGGCACCAACGACGTGCTGCGCGGCGTCGTCGCGAAGGCGCTGCTGGCCGGGAAGGCGACCGTCCGGTGAGGACGGCCGACGAGCTCGGCGCGCTCGCCGCCCGGCTCGGGTACACCCTCGATCCCGACCAGGTCACCGCGATGGGCGAGGCGGTGGCCGGCGCCGAGCCGGAGGCCGCCGCGCTGCGCGCGGTCCCGGTACCGATGACCGCGGCGGACCCCGCCGGCGGGGACTCCTGGCTGACCCCGCCTCCCGGGGGCGCCGCCCCGAGCGCCTCCGACCCGCTGGCGCCCGCGCTGCGGCAGGCGTGGTCCGGCCGGGTCCCGGAGGCGCTGGACCGCCTCGAACGCCTGCACGGCGAGCTGAACTGCACGATCCGGGTGCTGCGCGAGCGCGCGCTCGCGCAGCGGCCGCCCGCCGGGAGCCCGCTGGAGGGCGTGCCGTTCGCGGTCAAGGACGTCATCGACGTCGCCGGCGTCCCGACGACGGCCGCCTCCCGCACCCGCGCGGACGCGCCCCCGGCCGCCGAATCGGCGACCGTCGTCGCGCGGCTGGAGGCGGCGGGCGCGATCCCGGTGTCCAAGGACGCGACGACCGAGTTCGCCGTCGGCGGGCCGCACCCGCCGCTGACCGGGGCCTGCCGCAACCCGTGGGACGTCGAGCGCTGGGCGGGTGGCTCGTCCACCGGCACCGCGGCCGCGGTCGCGGCCGGGGTGGTGCCGTTCGGCCTGGGGTCCGACGTCGGCGGGTCGGTCCGGCTGCCCGCCGCCTGGTGCGGGCTGACCGGGTTGAAGCCGACCGCCGGGGCGATCCCGCGGACCGGGTCGGTGCCGCTGTCCTGGACCACCGAGACGCTCGGCCCGCTGGCCCGCGACGCGCGCACCGTCGGGCTGCTGTTCGGACTGCTCCGGGGCCCGGACGGGCGTGACCCCCGGGTCCCGGAGCTCCCGCCGCTGGCCCCGACAGCTGTCCCGGACGACCTGCGCGGCCTGCGGATCGCCCGCCCGCAGGGCTACCTCACCGAGCTGTGCGACAGCGCGGTCCGGTCCGGTGTGGACCATCTGGTCGACGTGCTCACCGACGCCGGTGCCGAGGTCGTCGGGGGTGACATCCCGTCCGCGCACCGGGCGCTGCCGATCGGCTACCAGATCGTGTTCGCCGAGGCGGCCTCGGTGCACCGGGCCGACCAGGCCCGCTGGTCCGACTACGACCCGGTGACCGTGCGGCGGATCAGCCAGGGCATCACCACCCCGGCCGCGGACTACCTGCGGGCGCTGCAGTTCCGCGCGGAGCTGCAGCGCGAGCTGGACGCGGTGTTCGCCGGCGCCGACCTGATCGTCGTCCCGACAACCCCGGCGACGGCGCCGCGGCTGCCGGACTGCACGGTCACCGTCGACGGCGAGCGCTACCCGCTCTACGCCGCCCAGTCGCGGGCCACGATGCTCGGCAACCTCACCGGTGCCCCCGGGCTGGCGCTGCCGACCGGGCTCGCCCCGGACGGCTGCCCGGTCTCGGCGCTGCTCATCGCGCGCCCGCACGACGAGGCCACCGCGCTGCGGGTGGCGGCGCTGTTCCAGGACCGCACCGACCACCACCGGCGGCGGCCGCCGATCGTGGAGCGGATCGGCGGGCCCTTCCCACCGGAATACGTCTGACCTATTCTCGTCACCGATCTGGAGGTCACCGATGACCCTGAGCCCGGCCCCGCCGCAGACCGCGACCCTGGCCGGCACGGTCGGCGAGTTCGCCGCCCGCGCCACCCTCGACGACGTGCCCGCCGACGTGCTGGAACGCGCCCGGCACCTGGTACTGGACGCCGTCGGCCTGGCGTTCGCCTCCACCGCCTACCCGTTCCCCGGAGTCGCGCTGCAGGCGCTGTCCGCGTTCGGCGGCGCCGGCGAGCAGCCGGTGCTCGGCATGGCCGAGCGCCTCCCGGCCCGGGACGCCGCGGTGCTCAACGGCGTGCTGATCCACGGGATGGACTTCGACGACACCCACATCCCGGCCGTCACCCACGTCTCGGCGGCGGCGCTGCCCGCGGCGCTGGCGGCGGCGATCTCGGCCGGCGCGGACACCCGGACGCTGCTGCTGGCCTACGTGCTCGGCGTCGAGGTCTCGGCCCGGGTCGGCATCGGCGGCGCCGGCGGGTTCCACGACGTCGGCTTCCACCCCACCGCGGTCGCCGGCGCGTTCGGCGCCGCGGTCGCGGCCGGGAAGGTCTCCGGGCTGGACGCGGCCGGGCTGGCGACGGCCCAGGGCGTCGTCGGGTCGATGAGCGCCGGCCTGCTGGAGTTCCTCGCCGACGGCTCCTGGACCAAGCGGCTGCACCCCGGCTGGGCCGCGATGTCCGGGCTGACCGCCGCCGGGTTCGCGAAGGCCGGCTGGAGCGGGCCGCCCGCGGTCTACGAGGGACGGTTCGGGCTCTACAACACCCACCTCGCGGGGCGGGAGACCCGCCCCGAGGCGGTCGGCAGCGAGCTGGGCGAGACCTGGGAGCTGACCCGCACCGCGGTCAAGCCGTACCCGATCTGCCACTTCATCCACGCCTTCGCCGACGCCGCACTCACCCTGCGCACCGAGATCGGCACCACCGACATCGCCGAGATCCGGTGCGCGATCCACCCGGTGCCGGGCAAGGTCGTCTGCGAGCCGGCCGAGGCGAAGTGGGCCCCGCGCGACGAGTACGACGCCAAGTTCAGCCTGCCCTACGTGGTCGCGACGACGCTGACCCGCGGCCGGTTCACCCTCGCCGAGCTGGAGGACGAGGCGCTCGCCGACCGCACGGTGCTGGACCTGGCGCAGAAGGTGCGAGTCGCCGAGGACCCGGACAGCGCGTTCCCGGCCGCCTACTCCGGCGCGATCGAGATCGAGCTCGCGGACGGCCGGGTGCTGCGGCACCGCGAGCAGGTCAACCGCGGCCACGAGGAGCGCCCGCTGTCCAACGACGAGATCGTCACCAAGTACCGCGACACGATCGGCCGGGTCGCCCCGGACGCGGTCGCCGACCGGGTGCAGGCGGCGGTGCTCGGGCTCGGCGACGGCACCCCGGCCGCCGACTTCGCCGAGGCCTGCCGTGGCTGAGACACCCGGCCGGCCCGTGCAGGTGGGGGTGTTCCTCACCCACCAGCAGCCCGCGGGCCGTGACCCGCTGGTCGCCCTGGACGAGCAGCTACGGCTGGTCCGGACCGCCCGCGACGGCGGGCTGGACTCGGTGTTCGCCGGGCAGCACCACCTGCCCGACTCGTTCTCGCACATCCAGCCGCTGCCGTGGCTGGCCCGGCTCGCCGCGGACGCCGACGGCATGCGGATCGGCACCGGCATCCACCTGCTCGCGCTGCACAACCCGGTCGACACCGCGGAGAGCTACGCCGGCCTCGACGTCGTCGCCGGCGGCCGGTCGGTGTTCGGCGTCGGGCTCGGCTACCGCGAGACCGAGTACGCCGCCTTCGGGATCCCGCCCGGGGACAAGGTCCGCCGGTTCACCGAGAACCTGCGGATCGTCCGCGAGCTGTGGTCCGGCGAGCCGGTGCACGCCGACGTCGACTGGTGCCGGCTGGACGGCGTCCGGGCGACGACGCTGCCCGCGTCGACGCCGCCGGTGTGGATGGCCGCGAACTCCGACGGCGCGGTCCGCCGCGCCGCCCGGCTCGGCGACACCTGGATGATCAACCCGCACGCCACCGCGGGCACCGTGCGCCGCCAGCTGGAGCTGTTCCACACCGAGCGGGCCGACGCCGGCCGCGGCCCGATCGGGGAGCTGC
Source organism: Pseudonocardia nantongensis (assembly GCF_046546495.1). Taxonomy (NCBI): domain Bacteria; kingdom Bacillati; phylum Actinomycetota; class Actinomycetes; order Pseudonocardiales; family Pseudonocardiaceae; genus Pseudonocardia; species Pseudonocardia nantongensis. The sequence continues at coordinate 218,413 of NZ_JBKGXT010000009.1, forward strand.
CGCTGATGCGCGAGGTCTACTGTGCTCCCACCCGGGAGCGCGCCCTGGAACTGGCGCGACCACACCTGGCGTCGAAGTACGCGGTGTACGCCGACTGGGGCCAGGACCGTGTCCTGCCCGGAAAGGACTCGTTCCGAGCAGGTTACGACGACCTCGCCCGGGACCGGTTCGTGGTGGGCTCACCGGAGGACTGCCTCGCGGCACTGCTGCCGTGGCGCGACGAGCTCGGCGTCGACCACTTCGTCCTCCGCACCGACTGGGCCGGCATGCCGGTCGACGACGCGCTCGCCTCGCTGGAGCTGCTCGCCCGCGAGGTGGCCCCGGTTCTGCGTTCCTCCCCCGCCGTCCGGCCCGATGCGGCCGGTCGCCCCTCCGACCGGAAGGACCCCCCGTGGACTTCGGCGTCTTCATCCCCATCGGCAACAACGGCTGGCTGATCTCGGAGAACAGCCCGCAGTACATGCCCTCGTACGACCTGAACAAGCGGGTCGTGCAGGAGGCGGAACGGCAGGGCTTCGCGTTCGCCCTGTCGATGATCAAGCTGCGCGGGTTCGGCGGGAAGACCGAGTTCTGGGACCACAACCTGGAGTCGTTCACCCTGATGGCCGGGCTCGCCGCGGTCACCGAGCGGATCAAGCTCTACGCCTCCACCGCGGTGCTCACCCTGCCCCCGGCGCTGGTCGCCCGGATGGCCACCACGATCGACTCGATCGCACCGGGCCGGTTCGGGATCAACATCGTGTCCGGCTGGGCCAAGGGCGAGTACGACCAGATGGGCCTCTGGCCCGGTGACGACTACTTCGGCTACCGCTACGACTACTCCACCGAGTACGTGCGGGTGCTGCGCGACCTGTTCGAGAAGGGCCGCTGCGACCTGCAGGGCGAGTACTTCACGATGAACGACTGCGTGCTCTCCCCGCAGCCGTCCGGGCACGTCGACATCGTGTGCGCCGGCCAGTCCGACCGCGGCATGCGGATGGTCGCCGAGTACGGCGACTACAACTTCGTGCTGCACCCCGGCGTCAACGACCCGGAGGTCTACCGCGAGTCCACCCAGCGCCTGTCCAATGCGGCCGCGACGACCGGGCGCGACGTCGGCTCGCTGCCGCTGTTCATGGCGATCATGGCCGACACCGACGAGGAGGCCCAGGCCAAGTGGGCCTCCTACAACGCCGGTGCGGACGCCGCGGCGCTGGGCTACATGTCCGACGAGGGCGGCAAGGACACCGCAGCGGACGGCTCCGGGACCGCGCGGACGATCAACCTCCCGGAGGGCGCGGTCAACTTCAACATGGCCACCCTGGTCGGCAGCCACGAGACCGTCGCCCGGCAGATCGACCAGGTCGCGAAGATGCCCGGGGTGAAGGGGATGATGTTCACCTTCGACGACTTCGAGCAGGGCGTGCACGACTTCGGCACGAAGGTGAAGCCGCTGCTGGGCTGACGCCCCGTGAGTGGTTATCGCGGCTCTGACCGCGTGTCCTGTCTCAGCACATCTGCGACAGATCTGTCTCAACACATCGAGGACAGGTTGTTGGTGGTTGTGGTCCGCTGGTAGCGGACGCTGCGGTCGAGGGTAAGGCTGGCGGTGACTGCGT